>NZ_JTEV01000029.1 GCF_000786105.1 Bdellovibrio sp. ArHS | reverse complement strand
GCGTGAAATCGTTCGTGCGATCCTTTTGTCACCTTTAGGTACCTACGAGATCATTCAACTTGGTAAACGTCTTGATGAAGGCCGTATCAAAGTTAAATCGATCTTCCGTGGTCTTGAGGACGAAGACACTCAATACGATGAAAAGGAATACATCGATAAGATTCACGAACTTATCGGTAAAGTGACTGAGTACCAAAAAGGTGCTGAGAAGCTTTTCATGGTTCTTCGTAAAGAAGAAACGAACACTCCAGCTCGTCAAGCCGCTATGAAAGAACTTGTTGTGATGAACGACAAGTTGATGGCGAACTTCGAGTCCGTGAACTTCAATCGTAAGACGATCAATCGCGTTGTAATCAAGTTCAAAAACTTGGTGAACCGTATCGGAACTCTTCGTCGTCGTATCAAAGATGGTGTAGAGCGTACGTTCTCTAAAGACGTTGCGGCTATGGCTGAGCGTATGAAGTTGATCGACGCGAACGAAAAAGAATTAACAAGAATGACTCGCGACACGGGTTTGAACTATCAAAAGTTCAAGTCTTACGTGTTACAGGCTCAAGAAGCTGAAAAACGTATCAAGCGTTTGGACTCTGAGACTGAGATGAACCACAACTGGGTTAAGGAAACCTACACAGCGATCTGGAAAGGTGAGCGTGAGGCCGATGCAGCGAAATCTGAATTGGTTGAAGCAAACTTGCGTCTGGTGGTTTCTATCGCGAAGAAGTACACAAACCGCGGTCTTCAATTCTTGGATTTGATCCAGGAAGGTAACATCGGCTTGATGAAAGCCGTTGATAAATTCGAATACCGTCGTGGTTACAAGTTCTCGACTTACGCGACCTGGTGGATTCGTCAGGCGATCACTCGCGCGATTGCCGACCAAGCTCGTACAATCCGTATCCCAGTGCATATGATCGAGACAATCAACAAGCTGGTTCGTACATCCCGTTATCTTATCCAGGAACTAGGCCGTGAGCCGACCCCTGAAGAGATCGCAGATAAAATGGATATGCCAGTTGATAAGGTTCGTAAAGTTTTGAAAATTGCTAAAGAACCAATCTCTTTGGAAACTCCGGTGGGTGAAGAAGAAGATTCACACTTGGGTGACTTTATCGAAGACAAGAAGGTGATCAATCCTGCAGAAGCGATTGTGAACCTGAACCTGGCGGAACAAACTCGCCGTGTTCTTTCGACATTGACTCCAAGAGAAGAAAAAGTTCTTCGTATGCGTTTCGGTATCGGTGAAGAATCTGACCATACTCTTGAAGAGGTGGGTCAAGACTTCAACGTTACTCGTGAACGTATCCGTCAGATCGAAGCGAAAGCTCTTCGCAAGCTTCGTCATCCTTCTCGCTCGAACAAGCTAAAAGCGTTTGTTGATAGCTAGACACGGATCCTCTTAAGGGGAAAACAAAAGGGTCAGCTAAGGCCCCTTCGCTGTGACAAGCCCTTTCAGGGCTTAAACAAAGTCACCTTGAAGGACTCTTAGCTGGCCCTTTTGTTTTTTAAATGTTTGAACTTAATCGGTGGTTCAGTCCTGGATTTCGTTCTTAATTTAAAGACGTTTTTTCATTAGATCGAATTTAAACGGCTTTGAATCTTCAATTTGTTGGTTTCGAATTTGGATTAACAGGGCTTCAACTAACGGAGGCCTTTTATGAAACCGAATCTTTTTAAAACAACCGCTTTTATTTCCATACTGTCCCTGCTGTCGGGGTGTGCGGCGACTCAGGTTGCTGTTTCTAAGCGTAACTTAGACGTGCAAACCAAGATGAGTGCGACACTTTTCATTGATCCCATTGAGGATGAGGCCCTTAAGACAGTGTATCTTCAAGTGAAGAACACATCTGACAAGGATTTTTCTTTAGAATCGGAACTAAGAAACTCATTGGCCGCAAAGGGCTTTAAAATCGCATCGAAGATGAATCAGGCGAATTTCGTAATTCAGGTCAATGTGCTGCAAGTGGGTAAGATGGACCCCAACGCGGCAGAGGCCGCCATGTATAAGGGTTATGGCATGGATGGCGCAATCATCGCAGCCGGTACGACCTCTATTTTAGGCGGCAGTGACAAGGCGGTCATGGGCGCGGGGATTTTAGGAGGTCTGGCAGCGGTGGTGGCGGATTCGATGGTGAAGGACGTGCACTTCAGTGTGATCACAGATCTACAGATTCGTGAGCGTCTTTTGGGGAAAGGGAAAATGGAGCAAACATTCCTGCATAATAATCAGTCCGGAACTAGTGGAGCCTCGATTTCAAAATACTCAGAGAAAAGTGATTGGAAGATTTCTCAAACTCGAGTTCTGAGTTCGGCGAATAAAGTAAATCTGGCCTTTGAAGAGGCCAAGCCTGAGCTGCAAAGATCGTTAGCTCAAAGTATTGCGGGCATTTTTTAACAAGATACTAAAGTAAAGGGAAGCGATAAGCTTCCCTTTACTTTTTTGGCCAAGCTCATCGGTCTTTGGGGTTGTTTGGTTTTGTCATACTCTCGTGAGTTTTGGCTGCGACTTTTTGAGGAAGGATCTTGGCGATGTTCGCTTGAATTCTATTTTTCAAAGAGCCAGCAATAATGCTATCTCTGCCGGCCATTAAAGCTTCGAAACCATCCTCTGCCACATCAGCGGCACGGTCTTTTTCTTGGTCGCCCACCTTCGTGTCATCCATGCCTGAGCGATGGAAGAAGTTTGTTTCGGTGGGGCCTGGTTGAAGTGCGGTGATAGAAATTCCTTTGTCTTTAGCCTCTGCGCGAATACCTTCAGCAAAGGATTGTACGAAGGCTTTTGATGCTGAATAAACGGCTTCATACGGTCCCGGCATGAATGCCGCGACGGAAGATGTGAAAAGAATGCGGCCATGGCCAGCCTCAATCATATCCTTTAATACTAGTTTTGTTAGATGAACCACCGAAACGACGTTTAAATGAATCAGGTCGATTTCGGTTTTCAGATCTGTTTTGTCAAACGAAGCTCCTCCCACGCCGACTCCGGCATTAATGGCAATAGCGTCCAAGGCCCGGCCTTCTTGAAGAATGCGTGAATGAAGTCGTTCCACTTCCTCCGCTTTTCTTAGGTCGACCTGAATGTAGTCCACTTTTGTGCCGTATTGAGAGAACGAGTGTGCGGCTTCGACGATCCCTGCGTCCTCTGCGGCGACAAGAATATCGAAACCATGTAAAGCGAACTGTTTGGCGAGTTCGTAGCCGATTCCGCTGGATGCCCCCGTGATGACGGCCCACAGTCCTTCATAGTGTTTATCCATGGCAGTCTCCTCCCTTGTTGCATTAAATTGCTTGAGCCTCCATTTTACTCCCTCGGTCTTGGCTCTAGGGTTGTCCAGTCTTGAAGATGGTCCATTCGTAATCGGCGAAAACATGAGAACAAAGCTATTGCGGAGTGGAGCGTCGTATCCCGCCTTTGCGCGATGTAAGCTCTTTTGCTACTTTAGAAGCTCTAAAGTGGGGGGCTAGCTTAGTTGGTTAAAGCACGGTGCTCATAACACTGGGATCGGGGGTTCAAGTCCCTCGCCCCCTACCATCCCAAACAATGAATTTTGAAAAAGCCACGAATCAAAAGCGTGGCTTTTTTGTTTTTAAAAATCATATCTAAAATTAGATATTTACAGTCTGCCATCAGAGATTGTTTCAATAGGTCAGATTTTCTTCATATCACCCGAGATCATCCGAAATAACCCCATTTGCAGTGTTTTTGTAGCGCGTGGACGCTACAGATTTTTGAAACGCTACAAAATCGACGCTACAGAGAATTTTCCCAGAACATTGGGCTTCTTTCATAGCAGACAAGCAAGGTGGAAACACTGGTAGTAGAATGTTATCAGACGAGAGTTTCTCTGCCGTAAAGAGGCTTACTAAAAATACCAATCTCACCTTGAAAAAGGAGATATTGAAGGAAACAGAAGTTGTGTTGCATCTGTTTTGATCAGTTTCTTGCTATTTGGGTTTTTCATTTATTAATCTCCAATTTTAAAATCTGATTTTCGGCTGTCTGGTTTCAGTTTGCCTAAACCAAAGTCTAGAGGGTAATATTTCCCGCGCGTGTGCGACCATCAGGATGATGGTCTAATTAATAAAAAGATGTTTACAGCAATTTTGATAGGTTTGAAAATAAGTTCACATCTTGGAGAGACATTTAGTGAAAAACAAAAAATTAAAGGCAATCGATCTGTTTTCTGGTTGTGGTGGCCTCAGTTTGGGGCTCAAAAAATCAGGCTTCGATGTAATTGCTGCCGTAGAAATCGATAGTTTGGCGGCTGAGACTTATGCGCAAAACCATAAAAATACAAAATTAATTGAGCAAGATATTAGAAAAATAAATCCGACGAAGTTAATGAAAGAACTAGGTTTAAAAAAAGGTGACCTAGACCTTATCGCAGGCTGTCCTCCTTGTCAGGGATTCTCCACTTTAAGAACGAATAGGAAAACAGTTGCAGTTCAGGATTACAGAAATAATTTGATGTTCAACTTTCTGGATTTTGTAAGGGCATTTCTTCCTAAGGCAATTATGATGGAGAATGTTCCAGGATTGGCCAAGGGACGCAGGATAGCGAAATTTGTCTCAGAATTAAAATCCATGGGATATGAAGTGAAATTCGATGTGCTAAACGTGGCTCATTATGGAGTAGCACAGAGAAGAAAAAGATTCATTTTAGTTGCGGGTCATAAACGACCAATCGAGTTTGCGAAACCTGCTAAAAAAATGATTACAGTTGGAGATGCTTTGAAGGGACTTGAAAGTCCATTGAAAAGTTTCGATCCGGCTCATAATCACGGTGAGAAAAGAAATGAAAAAATTCGTGAGATGATCTCTTACATTCCTCTCGACGGAGGTAGTAGAACATCTCTTCCGAAGCGCCTGCAGATGAAATGTCATCAAAAGACTAAGGGCTTTCTAGATGTCTTCGGTCGTATAAAGTGGAATGATGTAGGGCCTACAATAACTGGCGGGTGCATTAATCCCACTAAAGGTCGTTTTCTTCATCCATTTGAGAACCGCACAATTACCGTGCGTGAGGCAGCACTCATCCAAAGCTTTCCGAAGTCATATTACTTCTCTATGAGAAAAGGAAAGCACGGGGCCGCCCTGATGGTCGGGAATGCGTTGCCACCAGAATTTATACGACGACATGCTAAAGTAATAAAGGATTCAATATTAGGAGAGAAATGAGATGAGCAAGAAGCCCACTCTCGAGCTATCATTCCATGGACGGATTATAGATCACCTCGGCATTCAAATGTATCAAAGTGCTGTGGCTGCCATTGCTGAAATGGTATCTAACGCTTGGGATGCCGATGCTGAGCAAGTCAAAATTATTTTTCCTGAAAAAATTGATGAGAATAGCGAAATCGCAATTGTAGATGACGGTCATGGGATGACCTTTGACGACTGCCAAACGAAGTTCCTCAAAGTAGGTCTTAACCGGCGAGGCGATAAGAGCGAAGGTAAGTCTCTTGAAAAATCTCGTCCTGTGCTAGGACGTAAGGGAATAGGAAAGTTGGCAGGTTTTGGAATCGCGAGAAAAATAGAAATTCTGACTGTTAGTAAATCTGACGGTGAAAGGACGAAATTCTGTTTAGATTTAGATGAGCTTCGAGGAACCGACTACATCGGTCAAAATCCCAAATTGATTACAGTTTTAGAATACTCTCCTCCAGATAAGTCTAAAATTAAAGATCACGGTACAACGATAACTTTGAAAAATTTGGTAATTAAAAAGCAGCCAGATAAGTTTTCGTCTAAGATGGCAAGAAGATTTTTATTGCCGCAAACATCGGCTGACTTCAAAGTTTTTGTTAACGGCGAACCGCTTCCGCAAGAGGCCACTGATAAAGAAGTGGAATTTATCTTTCCAAGAGACCTTCCTGAGGATACCGATAGAGAGTGTGAGGTCGAGAAAGATGGTTGGGCTACCGAAATTTTACCTTCGGGAGATGTGGTAAAGTGGCGGGTAAATTTTTTCGCAAAGCCAATTAGTGAAGACGAGCTTCGCGGTATTTCTATTTTTGCAAATGGAAAAATTGCACAAACACCTTTCAATTTCAATTTAACTGGCGGACTTGTAAGTCAACATGGACTTGAGTATATGAGCGGCCAAGTCCAAGCGGATTTCATTGATAAATTTGCTGAAGATATTATTGCTCCTGAGCGACAAAGAATTAATTGGGAAAACTCAGAGGCAGAGCCGCTGTTGCTCTGGGGGCAGAAATTGGTTAAAGATTTGCTTTCTTTATGGAAGAAGGCTCGAGCTGAGAAAAAAGAAAAAATTTTAGATGACAAGGTTGGCGGTAATTTTAGTGAGCGATTAGAAAATCTTGAGCCGACTGAGAGAAGTACGGTAAAGCAAGCGCTTAGCAAGTTGGCATCAATTGAGTCAATTGATGACGATCAGTTTGCCCTACTTGGAGAGTCACTTTTGACAGCTTGGGAGGATGGTAGGCTTAAAGCTTTAATTAGCAAAGTATCAGAAATTGATGAGATGCAGGAATCAGATTTGCTTGCAATCCTTGTTGAGGCCAAAGTTTTAAATGCCTTGCATACGGCAGAAGCTGTAAAAACGAAACTATCGGTAATTGCAGGTCTTCAGGAGCGCATCGAAAGAAAAGATCTTGAAAATTCAGTCAGAGATTATATTGCGAAGAATGCTTGGCTGATTGGTCCGCGATGGGAAACATTTGCCGTTGAAACGTCTTTGAAAAAGACTTTGGAGAAATGGGCCGCCGAGGTGGAGAAAGATCTGGGCAAAGATAAGAATAAACGAATTGATCTTGCACTTAGCAGCGGAGATCATCTTTTGGTTGTTGAATTTATGCAGCCGGGCTTACCCCTCGATAGAGATCATATTCAACGCTTTGAGACTTATATTCACACCATTGAAGCATCTCTTAACGCAAATACAGGTGGCAGATTTAATCGAGTGTCTGGTTACATTATCGCTGATAAAATTGATAAAAAACCTGCTAATAATATTAAAATTAAGGCAATGGCTAAAAATGAAATGTATGCCATGGACTGGAATACTTTATTGAATGAAGCTTTTGCAAATTGGCATGACTTTTTGGGTGTTCTATCTGAACGTGTTCCTGACGATGTTCGTATGAAACGACTATTGGAAAAGATTTAATCTGCCAATAGGTAGAAATGAATATGGAAAAGCCACGGATTAAATGCGTGGCTTTTTGCTTTTAAAAATCACATCTAAAATTTTACAGTTTATAGCCGGATATTAGTTCAATCGGTCGAGATTTTTTCATTTTATTTAAAAATAGCCACGCTATAGAGCGTGGACGCATTAGGCTTTTGAAGAGCTGCAAAATCGACAATATAAATAATTTTCTCAAAGCATCGAGTCTCTTTACTAGCAGACAAGCTAGAATCTGTCCGGTAATCCGGTCGTGTACGTTTCATCGGATTTCCCTACAACCAGAGTGAGGAATCGCCGAACAAGAACCAGGGGACACGCTGTATGAAAAAAACTCGAAAGCGATCGGGCACAACGCCTTTCGCAAAGATCCTTCGATCTCTAATGACTGAAAGAAAAATGACTATAAGGCAAGCGGCCGCGATCGCAGGTGTTGCGCCATCAACGATTGATGACTGGAGAGGCGGCGCATTACCTGAGGACTATTCTGCCGTTAAAAGACTCGCTACGGAGTTTAGCGTAAGCCTGTCATTTATTCTTACCGGAGAAGAAGATTTAAAAGAACCAAACCAACTGCCCTCTGTGGCTGAAGTATTTGACGATGGGGGAGCTATTTTTGATGGCTACGCTAAAATCACCATCCAGCGACTGCTCCCAAGAAAAAAGGAGACAGTAAAATGATTAGAAACACCATCGCGGTAATCCTTTTTACTTCGTCAGTTCTTGGTTTCTTATCTGGTTGTGCGATTATATCAGCAACATCGAATGTCGGCGTTGCCAAAAAGTGGCGCGATCTAAAAAATAGCAACGAGTTTCAAGGTGAAAAGAAAACCTTAACATCTCGCTTAGGTGGAAAAATCTTTTGCCCTAAGCTAGGCGTTTCAGAACTCATTGCTAGCTCGAAGGAAACTCCGTCAGAAAATTGTCTTTACACTGCCGCAGCCCTTATTGTGACTGAGCCTGATTTATTTGAGTCACGCAAGCTCAAGGCACAAAGCAGTACCTTGCGAGTCATCCAAGTATTGCCTGACGGATTCATCGTGGATGCTCCTGATTGGGAACACGGTGGTAGAACGTCCAAAGTGGCCTTTATTCAAAAAACAAATGAGGGGGCGCTAGTAGACAATGGTTTCGTCGATAATGCCTTTAATTGGGATTTATACGCATTTACAGGCTTGTATCGATACATGAATGCCTTGGGCAGCACAAAGACCGTTTATTCATTTAAGAAGGTTACAAGTGAAGTAGCCGAACAGAAGAAAGATTTAAAGACCTACGGAATATTCAAAGAGTTTTTCATCGACAACTCTCTTTGGGACTTCTTAGAAGCAGCAGCACCCAAATAGCATCTTTTAAAAGTTCCCCCATGGACTGCAATTACGACTATAGATGATTTTGTTTGATGGCAAGGTGCCATGCACGGTTGACTTTGGGTCCCTCAATGCCTTAGTTTGGCAGCAATCGGCGGAAGCTGATTACAAACGCGTCTCGGAAGAGGCGCAAAAATTAAACCGGGCGGTAGCCCAAATATAGGAGGAATTCCCATGGCCCCATTGTCAGATCTTTCTGCTTTATCTAAGCAGCTCAACGAAGCAACCGACGAAGCTAATCAGACTCTAAAAAATTTTGAATCTCAACTAATGACGCTCAACCTAGGCATCACAGCCGAAGCAGTTATTCAGCGAACCGAAATCCCTTTTTCAAATGCCAAAAGTTTATGGCCAGACCGCGTTTTAACGTCGGCCCCTTGCTATGAATTGATGTCATTAGGTTGGGTAAAGGTTGGTGGCAAGTGGGGATTAAAACTTTTGAGTGAGATTTATCAAAAATCAGAAACTGCAAATGCATCCGACGAGGTTATTTTTAGAGAGGCGCAAGCTATCAGCAATTTATCTCGTCAAAATCGATTTCTTGCGATTAATAATCTGGAGAAGTTGGTTGCCGCACTTAAAGAGGCTGGTGACAAACTTCTCACCGATGTTGAAAGAGCAAAGAAGTACACCGCCACTTTATAAGCCTGTGAAAATGTATTTATAAAACTCAAGTGGAGGTGAGCCTCCACTAGCCTAAAAGCGGTATCGAAATACTAAAAAATCAAATGCCCCTTTTTAGGTATGCAATAATGCCGTACTTTCGGATCAACCTGCGCCAGATAACTTAATATTTTCAATATTTTACAAGCATATAGTCTGAAATAATGGCACTGCAATTATGAATATCAAAACTGCAGTTTCGCCAAATATGATTTTGTTTTACAGAAAGATCGCAGAAGACATCTACTCTTCAATAAATTCAATGGCCTTGCCACCACTTTGAACTCTGAAAAAGTTTGAATGCCTTTGAGAAAAACCACCATCATTAGCCATCTGCTCAAAGAGTTCATCACTGTAAGGGCCGAAGTGTTCCTTCATGTAGGGCTCACGCCAAAGATTTTTAAAATACTCTTTTGCCCGTGCTTTTAACTTAAACTTATATGATTCGTGCCAAGGTTTTACTTGAGAAATATGTACGCTTGGAAAATTAAAAAGCTCATAAGCATCTATTCCGGGAAACGCATCTCTTAAGAGAGTGTGTAGCTCACCGCCAGCCTTTATGACTCTACCAACTTCATTGATCAAATTCTTGTCGCCTTTCGCACCCTCTAAAGCCGAATAGATGAGATAGGAAATTTCACCGAGTCTTGGTGGCCTGCCGGTTTTCCTTTGCTTCATAGGCTGTAAATCACTCGCTGCAGATTGAGCACCTTTTACCTTTGAAATTCTAAATTGCGATCTGATTCGTTTTCTTTGAGGTGGCGAAAGAGGCTCAAGCAGCCGGTCAAATTCATCCGTCATCGCGATACACTTTTTTATGCACTCTTGCTCTAATTTTTGTCGATACAGATAGCCCTTGATGTGCCTTTTGCAGGAGTCCCAAAGAGAATATTTAAAATGTTCTAAGAATAAAGTTTTTCGTTCATCGCTTAAATTCACCTTTTTTGCAGGGCGACCACGACGTTTAAGGTAATTTTTCTTAACACTTTTATTTGCCATAACTCCAGCTCGGTTCTGAGGAGCACGTGCCTCGGATCGAACTTATACAAAGTCACAAATTGAATGAAAACAAATATTTAAAGCCCTTGTGATTTCTTGGGTTTGGGGGAGCACTATGTCCAAAATGGAAAGAGAGATAGCGAAAGAGCTTTGTCGTAATCGCTCAGCAAAGAAAAAAGATGCCTTCCGGCTTTCTGTCTTACGGTCATTATATCCACGATTATTTAATGATAGCACTACTATTGGGGTTTTGCGGATAAACCTAAAATCCTATGTTCATCCCAAGCATGATGAAATCTGCATCAAATACGAGGCACTCAATGCGCAATTAAATGAGTCTTTCACTGAGCAAAGCACGCCAACCTCATCAGAGCGCATTCTGCGTAATAAGTTACATGCGGTAAGTAAATGCGAATTTCTGCCTTCGATTTGGATCGGACGAAAAAATGTTGATCTCTTTGCTCCTACACTCTCTGGCTTTAATCGCCAATTGGAAAGCTTTTGTGGAGTAGCTATCGAAGTGGATGGCCCTATCCATGATCTATGGCCTAAAGCTTTGAAGGACAATCATAAAGAAGAGCTTTTGCATTGGATGAATATTCTCACGCTAAGGGTTAAGAATGCAGATATTGCTGCAGATCGATTGAAGTTCCTAAATACACGGTATTATTTTCGCCCTACCGATACCAGGGCCAAGAGACGAATATGGTTGAAAATCTACTTGGTAACAATTTTCTTGAATGCTTCCGATCAGGACATTGAGTCGCTCTTTCAATGCAATCTGTCTAGCTTAGCGAAAGAATTTCGTCATGTTTCTACGGAGAAAAAGCCATGCCTTTGATTTCCTCAATGTCGATTGGTCAATTGTCCGATATAAGGCCGCATGAGACTGAAGATTGTTCTTTGAAAATTGAAGAATGGATGACAACAGAAGAGGCTGCGGCTTATCTCAAGATACCGAAGAAATCTCTTTTGAATTTATCTAGTAACGGCAAGGTGCCTTACTACAAATTTCAAAGACGAAATAGATATTTAAAATCTGACCTGTTGAAGCTTCTCACGTCGAGCAGACAAGGAGGTTTCAATGGGAATTAAATTCGATGATGCAACAAAAACATGGTCTGCATATTTCAGTAAGCGCCATCCGGTTACTAAGATGCCGAAGACCTATAAGAAGACAGGTCTGAAATCTAAAGCGGAGGCAGTAAAAGCTGAACGTGAAATGGTTATTCGGATGAGCGATCACTTTCATCAAAAAATTGTTCCTTTGTGGAGTAAGTTATTAACTGATTATTTTATCAGTATCGATGAAAAGAACGAGCTTATGAAAAGCACGGTCTACAACAGAGAAAAGGTTTTGCGTTTTCATACGCTGCCTGCTTGGGATGCAAAGAGGGTTGATCAAATTACGACTCCCGATATTCATAAGTTGCTGAATGAGCGATTAGGACAAAATGCAGAAGCGCATAAGAAATTTTTTATCAAATGTCTTAAAGGTGTATTTCAGTACGCAGTTGAAGAAGGCATTTTGCTAAGAAATCCGACGCCGCTGATTAAGTTCAAGGTTAACGATAAAATCAAAGCAGTTTTGAATGAGGAGCAGATCATTACTCTTCTTAGAAGATCGCAGGAGCTGGATTGGCATTGGTATCCCCATTATGCGGTGGCGCTTTACACGGGCATGAGAAATGGGGAGCTTTATGCGCTGACTTGGGACAAGGTTAACTTGGAACAAAGGCAGATTTTGGTGAATTGCTCTTGGAGCAGCAAGGATGGCTACAAATCAACGAAGTCTGGTGACGATCGATTGGTGGAGATTCCCAAGCCACTGCTGCCAGTGCTGAATGAGTTGAAGCTTCAGTCAGCGGGAAATAACTTTGTGCTGCCTCGTCTAAGCAAATGGGATAAGGGAGATCAGGCCCGAGAGCTTCGATTCATCTTAAAATCTCTAGGCCTGCCGGAGATTAGATTCCATGACCTTAGAGCGAGCTGGGCGACTTTATTGCTTGGCAAAGGCGTGGCCCCGAGCAAAGTTATGTCTATGGGCGGTTGGCGCGATATGGACACGATGATGATTTATATGCGCAAGGCGGGTATTAACATTAAAGATGCGACCGCCTGCCTTGATGATATGCAGACTCATGGTGTAAATTCAGCGCAAATTATTAACTTTTCGAAGTTGTAGCAATTTGTATTTAGCGAGGAAAAAGAGGCTTGAAATTATTAAGCAATTTCAGCCTCCGCACTCCCTACCATTTCCCGCAGTGATTCTTCAAAGTCAGATAAAAATAAGAAACAGATAATAAAAACAATAATTTAAAACGCAAATCAGGGATTTAGTTCATCTAGTCTCGATAACGGGAAATTATCCGAAATAACCGCTCTGGTAATTCTCGTCATAGAGAATTTGTTGGCGCACTACAGACTGTCTAACTAACTCTATTCAAAACATCTATCGCCAAACGCCTCGGCTGGATGGGGCAGGCGAACTTTTGTGCTGTTGCCGACATCTCGAATAAATATTCGAGATGTAACATTGTTATCCGAGATGTCGGTTCTGGTCTTTTTTGTTTAGTGGAGTTCGACGATGGTTGAATCTGTGGAATTAAAAATTGGAAAAACACTCGAAAAATTGATGAAAAATGAGAGGCACACTTTAGCCTCAATTTCTAAAGCAACTGGTGTGCCGAAGTCCACTCTTTCTGAGTGGCTTAACAATAGGGCGCCGAACCCTTCCCAGGCGGTAAAGGTTGCCACGCATTTAAGTGTGAGCCTTCATTTTCTACTATTTGGTAAGGACGACTCGCAAGAGCCGATACAAAAGATCCTTAAGGAAGACTTTTTTAAGGGGACTTTTGAGATCACTATTAAGCGGGTAAAAGTTGAAGATTAAGAAAGACTTTATGAAAACGAAAAAAGGGGGGGCGGCAAAAACTCTTCCTGCATCGTGAAGCTGAAATGATCGTCGAAAATGTTTTGGGATTTTTCTAGATAATAAAATAGTTCGTAATGGAGGAGTTTGGATGCGACGTTTGTCGTTGTTGTTTTCTGTTTTTCTTTTGGCTGGCAACTCTGTTGCTGCAACTATCATCGATGTTGACGGTACAAATGTTGATTTTGCTCTTGATGCCGGTGAAAAAATATCGGTGGGAGATGTACTTTCTTTGCCTGAAAACTGCTTTGCCAAAGTAACCACCGTATCAGGGCGGAGAGTTTCTGCCCTATTGGGGACTTGTGCAGATCCATCTAAAATCATCCCTGGAATTGTTGCCAACACTGTTGATGTGGAGGAAGTAGAAAAAAATGTTAAGATAGACGAATCTAAGATTGAGCCGTTAGCTTCAACAAAAGAAAGCTATTTTAGTATCGGACTGGGGCTTGTTTTTAGTCCAAAAGCAAAAATGGATTTCAAATATTATTCTGGTGCCACCCAACTTAGCGGAAATGCCGAGTTTGATTTCGGTAGCGCGATTTCTTTAAATGGAGAGTGGAGTCAGTTTAAGAAATACTCGTGGAATAACGGGGTATTGCTATCTTATGTAAATATGAAGTTGGATAAGGGTACTGTTGCTCTTGCGGGACAATCTTCCTCTGGTACTATTGCTGATAGTGATCTTAGTATTTTAACTGCCGCCTATGCTGGAAAATATCGCTGGCACACTTTCTATCTTCCAGTTTATGCGGGCCTTTCCAATGGAATTTTAAATAGTAAAGATCAATTTTTGAAATCCGTTACCACGCGAGTATTTGTGGCTTTGGGTGCGGGTTATGTCATCAATGATATACTCAATCTTGAGACTATGCTTAATGTTCATACGACTTATAGTGCTGGCGGAACTTATACAAGTTCTAGCGGTACCTATACATTGGTTCCAGAGGTGGGATCTCTGACCTACTTGCAGATCGTTATCAAGGCGATATTCTGATCTATTTTCTGTGCTTGGGTGGTATAAATGAAAATCACTATTTTTGCGTTATTTGTTTCAATCTTCATTCTTGGAGGTTGCGCATCGTCGGCGTTTTTAGAAAGACTCGAACGCGGGTTTAGTCCTACAGAACGGCAGCCCGAAGAGACGGTCAGTTTTTATAAAGATAACTTAGATCAATGCGCGAATGAATACATTTTGTGCATGGAAGTGGAGTCAGATTCTTTAGTTTCTTCAAAATCTAATGCTTATGAAATCGCGGACGCTTCGCAGGCGAGGTGTTTAAATAGGTTTGACAAATATGGTGCCGCCTTTAGGAAGTATTTGGTTGTTTCGAACGAAAATCACTATAGTCCGCACGTAGAAAATTTAGTTCAGACACATCTGGTGAGTCTCGAAAAAGATGCAAAATCAAAAATTATCTATAAAGTAGTCAACTCAAGAAGATAGTTTTTAAGAAACACTATTTATTTGCGAAAGACCTCAGAACACTCAGTTAAGGGCCCAAAGTGCAATTTTTTAGTCGTTCCATCCACTAGAGTATGAGTTACTTTCTGTGTTGTAAGATGACCCACTGTCGTAGTTGCTGCCCGACGAGTAAGAGTTTCTATATCCCTTTTGCCCAGTATATGGATTTGAATTTCCTTTTGAGGACCAATTGTCTGAGGTGCTTCCATTTGAATCAGAGCGGTAATGGGGTTGAACATACGTACCGTTTTTTCGATAATAACCACTTACGTATGTATCCGCATTTGCAAACGATGAGCCCAAGAGCACAACAGATAAAAATAATGCTAGGTATTTCAAAACTTCTCCTTTGTTTAGGTGATATAAAGGCTATTAGCAATTGTGATGCCTAGGCAGAACAAACAAGTGCTGCTTAAAAATAAAAAAGTGTTTAATAAGTTATCATTTGCATATAAAAATATGCATTCTTCGTTTGATAGCAATTACGAATCTCATTTTGGAATTGAGTCGAAACGTTTCATACTTTGCTAAAAATGTCTCAGCCATTTCGTTAACTTCAGTTTGATCGAAATAGGAAGCAATTTGAAATCTATAAAAGGTCCTGTGAAACTCCGGTATTCATAACTTTTATTATGATCGGACGGATTTATGTATTCAGTGACGGATTGAGATTAATGCTGAATTTTTGAGGTCATTTTGCGGAGATTAAGAGAATTAAAAGTGGGAAGTTAATCAAGTCTGCATTTCTCCTAGCAATATCATATCCACATTCGCCGCCAGGATTAGATGTTGAGATTAAAAGATGAGTTTCATAACGCCGCGCCATTAATATTGACCGATCGGTCAATATTAATGGACTATGTCCTTATGAGTACAAGCAAGGATCTGAGAAAAGAAAGAGGCATTCAAACTCGTCGGCGCATTGTCGATGCCGCATTTGCCATTATGATTGACGAGGGGCCTAAAAGTTTAACCGCAGGGATCATCACGAAAAAGGCTGAAGTCAGTAAAGCAGTCTTGTTTCACCACTTCAAAGATGTCGACGAAGTTACAATCGCAGTTTTTGAGCATCTATTCGAGAAGTTTTCCGACTTGGCAACAGTACATAAATATCCCACTGTGGCTGATTTCGTAATGCAAATGGGACTAGCTACTATCGATGCGCCGTTTTCACACCGAAAATTATCAGCAGCGCTTCTTTATTTTTATGAACGCGCGGCCCATGAAGAAGTTTTTCGAAAATTGCAGGTTAAAGTCGTTGAGTCGCTATTGGTGCATGTTCGTAAAAGCCTTGAATCAATTCTCGCTCGTCCTCTAAATGAGGATGAACTCATCGTGGCCCCGCTTCTGATAACTATGTGTCTTGAAGGTCTGGGAAAGTTCTGCATTATTTTTAAGGATAGAAGCGATCTTGAGATTGCTTGGCGAAAGTTTTCAGAAGGGATTGGCCAAATGTTTGAAAGGAAAAGTGATGGAAAGAATTAGTCTAGATTATCAAAAACAGGATTCGACTCTTACGCTAAGGCAGGCGCTAGACGACTATTACAAAGCTAACCCGGAACTTTTAGATGTGAATATGTTTAAAAACGAAACTGGAGAGTTCTTTCGCCGCCATGATCGCATTCACGTCGTGTTCGGCTGTGATACTAGCTTTGTTGGCGAAGCTAAAGCAGATTTCTGGACGGTGATGGGCGCCGATATTGGCTTTATGAATTACCTAAGATTAGCGGCTAGCCCTGTCGTCCGAGACCTTCATCAGGATCTTAAGACTAAAATGACGGCAGATGCAAAAGCAAGGCTACGCAAGGAGATTCGCCGAGACTTCGTGCGCGCATTGTTTGCACCAATCTGGGTTTACTTAAAGGTTCGTCGTATGCATAGAAAATGGCCTTGGGAAGATAGTGACCAGTACTTGGATCGATCTCTTAAAGATATTCGCCGGGAATTCGGCATCGAAATTAAATGAAGATCATCCATCCCTTCGTTTTGACATTTAAGCATTTTAAACGGGGCTGAGCAAAGAGGGGCTCTGTTCGTTCCGCCAACTTTATTTCTTCTTGCGCTCGCCTGAGCTGATATTAGGCACGTTTTACGCTTAAGCTATTTCGTGCTGGTTGTATTGGCTCCGCAAACTAAGATAAACTGCCCTCATGAACTACTTTATCGTATTTTTGCGCGCAGTGACGCCGACGGGGACGAACAGGGTTCCGATGGCGGAGTTGAGAGTTTTGCTTCAGAAGAATGGTTTTTTTGAAGTTCGAACTTATATTCAAAGTGGAAATGTTCTTTTAAGGACTTCTTTAGGCGCTCGTGAGGTTGAAAAGAAAGTCAGATCTTTGATTAAGAAAAATTTTGGCGGAGATTTGGATACATTTGCTCTGACACCTCAAGAGTTGGATCGCATTCTTTTCGAGAGTCCTTTTAAAAAATTCGATGGCAAAAGGCATTACTACACATTGCTTTCTGAAGCGCCCGGCGCAGCGGCGAGAAAGGCGTTTGCTGAAATTGATTTTCATCCTGATAAGTTCGAACTTAAAGGGACGGTGATTTATGCGGAGTACAAAACTTTGATCAGTGAATCCAAGTACAACAATAACTTTTTTGAAAAGAGGTTGTCGTTGCGGGCAACAACAAGGAATCACAATACAATGTTCAAGCTACTGGAAATTGCGCGACAAAAAGATGTATAATGGGCGTCCCACCTTAGTAAGATGAAAGACTTCGTGATATGAAAGCATCCACGCTTTTTTCGACAGAAAATTTAATCGTGCGGCATTGGATTTCTGAGGATCTGCCAGCGATTCTTAAGGTTTATGGAGACCCCGACGCGATGAAATGGGTCGGGGATGGTTCTGTCTTAACCCAAACTCAGGCAGAAAAGTGGTTGGCGGTTACGGCGCGTAATTATGAAAAACGCGGTTATGGAATGTTCACAATTCTGGAAAAGAAATCAGAGCAGATCATTGGCTTTGGCGGCTTGGTGCATCCTGGTGAACAAGTCGAGGTAGAAGTCAAATACGCCTACCTACGGGATTTTTGGGGGCGTGGATTTGCATCTGAGTTTATTCAGGCGCTTCTAAAATATGCAAAGTCGAAGCTAAGCATCACGAACATTATCGCAACCACACATCCGGAAAATGAGGCTTCTAAAAAAGTTCTTACCAAGAGCGGTTTCGTTCTGGAAAAAGAGGTCTTGAACGATGACGGGACATTCACCAGTCTATTTCGATGGACTTCTGAATAAAAAAAGGCCGCCATCGGCAGCCTTTTTTTAGTCTTAAGAGCAATTGCTTTACTATTTGCAATCGCTGTTGATAGCTTTTTCTGCGTTTTGGTATTTAGCGTAAAGCTCTTCGTACTGATCCATGTAAAGCTCAAGAGCGTCTGAATTTCTGGAAGCTCTCATTTTTTCTCTCAACCAGTTCATTTCTTTTACAAGATTGTTTTTGTAATCAACAAGTTGGCCGCAAGAAAGGCCATAAGCATGAGAAGTTGATACTGCAAAAACCAAAGATAAAGCGATAAGTGCTTTCATGGAATCTCCTTTGTGTTTAGAATGGGGCGACCTTACCGAGCACTTCCTTTAGGCGCAACTTCTTTCCTGCGATAATAAAAATTACACCGGGCCCCAATGGATAGACTATTTGGGTTTTACAGGAAGCGTAAAAAAGATCGAAGTTCCCTGTCCCGGTTTAGACTCGGCCCAAATACGTCCGCCATGCAATTCGACAACTTTTTTGCACGTTGCAAGGCCAATTCCAGATCCTGAATACCGCTTCCCCGAATGCAGAGTTTTATAGAGTTCAAAAATGTTCTCTTTGTGTTTGGGATCAAAACCAATTCCTTGGTCCTTAAAGCGAAAAACATAAAAGTCTTCATGAGGTTCTTTGTTGCTGGAGATTCGGATTTCCGAAGGCCCGTCGCCCCGAAACTTCATGGAATTCGAAAAAATATTTTGGAATAGCTGAGAAAGAAGCTCAAAGTCGCCGTGTACCGTGGGCAAGGGATCAGAAATAATTTGAGTTCGAGTTTCCTGGATGGCGCTGTGAAGACTTTGAATGGTAGTTTTTAAAACATCATTTAAATCAACCTCTTCAAAGGGAATTCCCTTGCCACCCAAACGCGCATAACCCAGCAGTCGATCGATCAGCTTTCGCATTCTTTCGGCAGCACCTTCTATGATCGGTATGTATTCATTTCCGGGAAGGGCCTGGCCTAATTCATCTTCCAATAAACTGAGGTAGCCAGAAATTGTGGCTAGCGGTGATTTGAGATCATGGGCGGCAACTCCAGCGAACTGTTCTAAGCTTCTATTACTAATTTCTGCCTCATTAAGTGCATTTTCAGTTTTTCTACCTTTGATTGCCACAAACTCGGTAACAGCAAGGGAAATCGCGGTATCAATCGCTTCGTCGACTTTGTTTCTTGATTGGTAGTTGAGCTTCCTTTGTCGGTGAAGTTCTGCATTTACAACTTTTCTGAGCAAACTAAATTCCTGCAACAATTCAGGCAGTGGGTAGCTTGCTAGAGCCGCCTGGGCTCTGCCGTAGGGGGCGGAAACTTCGTCAGATTTTCGGCGAGAAAAAGAAGTTTTGTCCTCTGAGTTTATAGAGTCTAAAAGATCGTCTAAAAACGGTGATAGGAAGTTTGCTAAAGCGGGTTTAATACCGGTTTCGGATTCTTTCGCTGCCAACTCCGTAAGCTGCAATTTGATGTTGCTTTTGATCTCTTCAAAATTGTTTGCCACTGATATCTCCGGTGTCTTTTGGTATAGCACCCTCGGAGAACAGGGAATAGAGAGGTTGCAAAAATACTGCGACCAAAATCGTGGTGTGTTTCAGCATAAATGCCGCAGTTCTGTATATTTTGCTCCTCAAATACACCGTCTTCGATCTGACATCGACTTAAATGTTTCTATTTTGCTTGTATCTAATATTTCGTCTTTGTGTTCTAGTATAAATACAAGTCGTTCACATCGTTCATTAGATTCCCTTTTGTCTTTTGCGAATGGCCCCTAGCTTTTTAAGGAGGCACAATGGGAAGAAAATTATACGTCGGCAACCTGTCATTTACGGTTGATTCCGAACAACTTAGTTCAATGTTTGCAGAGATTGGATCTGTTTCATCGGTCAACGTTTTGACTGACAGGGAAACAGGCCGGAGTAAAGGGTTTGCATTTGTAGAGATGTCGTCCGAAGATGATGCTCAACAAGCAATTCAGAAACTCAATGGTATCGCATTGTCAGGCCGTGCGATGAGCGTTGCTGAGGCTAGACCTCAAGAAAATCGCACTATGGCAAGTCGTCGTAGCGGCGGTTTCAGTTCGCGCCGTTCTTTTTAATTTTTTTAGTTGGATCGTAAAATGGCAAGTTGGCGTTTCGCCAACCTGCCTTTTTTTTTAGAGGTACTAAATGGCAAAAGATGATTTGGTTAACGTAGAAGGAAAAGTCGTCGATCTTTCAGGGGGCGGAGTTTATTCGGTCACTCTTGAAAATGGCATCACAGTAAAAGCTCGCCTTTGCGGCAAGATGAAAAGATTTAACATCAAAGTCGTCGTGGGCGATCGGGTCAGCTTAGGCGTATCACCCTATGATCCTAGCCACGGACTTATTCTTCATCGTCACAAGTTTTAATTTTTTAAATTACTGAGTGATAATGCCCATAGACGCCGGAGAACGCGATTCTTCGGTGCGTGCGCAATTAGAATAGAAGAAGCAAAGAATAAGATAAATCACCGACAGTGCCAGAAAGCTTCTTATCTTATTATTTTTCATTCAAGAACTCCCGGCGAACGCGCAGATCTTTTTTTTATTTTTGCAAAGAAACGGACATTTCACTCGCAAAAAATGCGACAAGCCTCATCTTGAGTCGAGGTTTCCGGATCTTTTTTTCTTAGAATTGCTAATAACTTAGATGCTATCAAACGCAGGACCCCAAAGAGGGCTTCTGTTCCGCCGGGGTCTGAGACTCCTAGCCTCACTTTTTTGCAGTCGTCTTATCGTCGTGCCCAAGGTTGGGCGTCGGCAAAGTTTGTCGCTCTGACAGGGCTATCCCGCATTGAGGCATTTATAGAGATTATGATTAAGATAAGGAGGCGTGCCTTTTGCTTCATTCTTTTGTGAAAAGATTTTCGGAAGGATGAGCTATGAGTATCAAAACTTTTGTCTCGAAATGGGTCATTCTTGTGATGGCGTTCTGTGGTGCGCAGGCGCAGGCAGAGGTTTTTGAAAATTCGGGTTACAAATTGGACTCGGCCACTCTTTGTGACGGCTTTCCTCAGATCAGCGTGGGGACTCTTGAAGGTCTGTGTGTTGGAATAGTGGCAGGAAAAAAAGAGGGATTCAAGATGCCTCGCTATGCCGTGCAATCCAAAGAGGGTGTTCTTTACGTCACAGAGATGGGCGGCTGGGCATACGGGCGCGGTACAGTGTACGCCATCTACCGCGGCAAAGGATCTGGCGGTGAAGAAAAGACCGTGGTCATAAATCTGTTTCCAACCAAAAAATTAACGACGCCAAATGGAATTGTGATGGACCCTGAGGGCCGTCTTTACGTCGGAACACCAACCGCAGTGATTCGATTTCAGCCGCGCCATCCACAAACGGGTCAGTTCAATATTGATTCTGAGGTCGAAGTTGTTGTGGATGATTTCGCAAAGTCTATTTTCCGCAAAGACGAATATGCGAGTGCGGGAAGTTATAATTCCATGGCTTCGAAAAATAAAAACAAACATCCTCTTATTCAAATGGCAACAAATCGTGATTTCACCGAAATGTACATCAACGTAGGAGCGCCCTCAGATGACTGCGGTTCGGGTCTAAAAACTGTGGATGGCAATGGGAAATGCATCCAGGCGGAAAGCCCTTTGGCCAGTGCCGCGGTTTGGAAAGTGACTCTGAGTAACGACACCCAAAGAAAGGCCGTTAAAATCGCTCCTTTTGCGCGCGGACTTAGAAATTCTATGGCATTGGCGGTGCATCCCGTGTCAGGACTTGTGATTCAGGGTGAAAACGGACTTGATCTGGCGAATGAAGAACGCCCTTACGAAGAACTTAATATTTTGGAAGAGGGCAAGCATTACGGCTGGCCTTACTGTCATTCTCGAGGCGAGGTGGCACCCAATTTTACAAAATCGGTTTCATCAGAAATGTGCGCGAAGAACTACGCTTTGCCAAAGGTGTTCATGCCCGCGCACACGGCTCCTTTGGGACTTCTGTACTACAGGTCCGAATTGTTGCCACAGCTTAAAAACAAACTTCTGGTGGGCTGGCACGGATATCAGAAATACGGTCAGCGCATTGTCGCTTATCCAACGGATGAGTTGGGTGTGCCGACCTCTACCGAATATCAAGAGGTGGTCTTTAATTGGAAAGCCCAAGAAGGCCTGCGCCCACGAGGTGCCCCGACCGGACTGACGATAATGAACGACGGATCTATTATTGTTCTTGATGATAAAAACGGGGCGGTTCTAAGAATCTCTTCCGGAAAGAAAGCCCAGATGGACCCCACCCAACCGTCTGTCGAGACCGTTTCAGAAAAGACTTTGCAAGCCTTTGCGCCTCTTCTGCCATTTTTGAAAAAGAACTGCGCCATGTGCCACTCACAGTTTCAGAAATCTAACAGCAAAGAGATGATTCTTGAAATGAAAGGTGGAATGTTAACTTCTGAAAATCCTTTTGAAAGCACTTTTTGGACGAAACTGAAGACCAAGCAGATGCCTCCAGAGGTGATTCGTCCCAGCTTGAATTTTCATGAAAGTGAAATTGATCAGATTTTGCCGCAGGTCGAAGCGTTTGTCAGAACCCTGCAACCGTAGTTTCACTTTAGGCTTTCGTCACACTCAAAATATATTTTTTGCCAGCTTCTGAAAGGGCAGTGAACCGAACGCCATAGCGAATGTAGACACTGTCTGCCCCCGGAAGCTTCACCTTGCGGATCGAGACGACAGTTCCTTTGGCATCGAATTTACTGTCCTGCAAGGTGTCGTCGAATTTAATCATCAGTTCTTCATTCAGATCGCACTTGGCAGCGCGAACCAAAAAACCAAGTCCCGTTTTAGATATGTCAGCGCAGAAAACTTGAAAGCCGGTGCCCTTTCTTGAAAGGGCGACAAAGACTTTTCCGCAATTGAAGCGTTGAGCTTTTCGACGGATATGAACATCTGGCAAACTTTCATTCGAGGCCCGCTTGTAGTCGTCTAAGGACTTCGGTGAAAATTCGTCCCAGCTAATGACGGGTTGCCAGGGCCCATGGGGATTTTTTGAGATCAGACTTTGTTCAGACAGTTTTTGCGAGTGAATCAGCTCTAAAACATCCAAATACTTCAAACGGTGATTGGCTTTGTCTTTTTCATACCAGTAGACGGGGGTCAAAATCGGAAAGTTATCAGGAGTGATGAAGTCCGGCAGATCCAATTTTTCGTCGGACTCCTGATCAGAGATAAGGCCGACGGCCAAATGGTTGCCGTACTCGGAGGTGCCACTGCTTTCGTTAGATTCGTCCAGATCAGAAAAGTCCGGATGTTGTGCTAACATCATCCATTCACCGGTTTGGTTATTTAGAATCATGTCAAAAAGGCTGATCTTTCCGCTACGAACACCGTCGATGATGTTCTTCTCGGTCAAAGGACCCAGCTTCTGTTTGCCGGTAGTTAAATAATAAACGGCACTCAAGCGCCCCCCTCCTCGGTTCCTAAAATTCTAATTAAGTGGAGTCTTCGCACTTATAGTGTGAGGCCGTACTCCCGGCTTAACAAGACCTTTTAAGAGCGTAGAGTGTGGGCAGGTCCAAAGTTTGTAGGGAGGGGAATTGGCACTTCCCCTAACCGCCTAACCGGTGGCCTTAAAGTGGTTTTTCCTGGCCGGAATTACCTGATCGATTACACCGAAGTTTTTGGCGTCTTCTGCGCTCAGATAGTAGTCGCGCTCCATAACTTTAGCCAAAAACTCGGTCTTTTTTCCCGTGTGATGAGAGTAAATTTGGGTCATCTTCTTCTTTGTGCGGACCAGTTCTTTCGCATGAATTTCGATGTCGGTGACTTGACCACCCAAGCCTCCGTCACCCAAGTGGGGCTGATGTAAAAGAATGCGGCTGTTAGGCATTGCGTAGCGCTTCCCCGGGGTGCCAGCGGTGAGCAGAAGAGATCCCATACTCGCGGCCATACCCAGGCAATAGGTGGCGATATCGCACTTCACGAACTGCATGATATCATAGAGAGCCATTCCCGCCGAAACCGAGCCACCCGGTGAGTTAATATAAAGATGGATGTCTTTATCGGGATCATTGACCTCCAGAAACAAAATCTGCGCAATAAGCAACGTTGCCACCTCGTCAGTGACAGCCGACCCCAGAATGATGATCCGGTCTTTAAGTAGGCGAGAGTAAATGTCATAACTGCGCTCGCCGGAAGATGTTTGTTCGATCACGTACGGATTGATAGCCATAATATTTTTCCCTTCTTTTTATGAATGACCTTGCAAGATTGACGACCCACTTTTTCAAAAAGGAAGACCGTTTCAGGCTGAAACGATGAGGCTCTCAGATGAAAAATATAAAACCGCGAGCTGACGGCCAAAGATTTTCTTATGGATTGAATAAGGCGAAAAAACGCTTTTCGGTGACATTTTTGTAGACTCTTAGTAAAATGGCGACATGAAAATTCGCGCCAGTCACGTTCTAGTGAAGCATCAATATGAAGCCGAAGATGTCTTGCGAGCCTTGAACTTGGGAAAAAGTTTTGAGGAATTGGCCAAACGTTATTCAACCTGCCCTTCCGGGGCGCAGGGGGGAGATTTGGGAGTTTTTGGACCAGGCCGTATGGATCAAGATTTCGAGGAAGCGGCTTTTGCTTTAAAGGTCGATGAAACAGTGGCTAAGCCGGTGCGAACTCGTTTTGGATATCATATAATTAAGCGAACAAAGTAAGAAAACCCCTCCTAAAGTTTTGTTCTTTGCGGTGATGTTAGTACCACGTAGATTTTCCCGCAACTTCAAGAAAAGATATTCGAAACACTCTCAGGAGAAACCATGCGCAATTTCGCCGTTTTGAATATTTTTGCATTGATGATGACATCTTTGGCTCAGGCTCAGGTTAAGGACAATTCGTTCTTGATCGAGGAAGCCTATAATCAGGAGCCCGGTGTTGTTCAGTTCATTCAGACCTACCAACATATGAACCCAACGAACGACTGGACTTACAATTTTACGAGTGAAATCCCTATTACAGATGAAACTCACCAGTTTTCCTTTGTTGTTCCGGTCATGAAGCAAACGGGCGATGCGGGACAAAATGATGAAACGCAGATTGGCGATATTCTTTTAAATTATAGGTATCAGCTCTTGAATACGGAAATGCTGGCGATGGCCCCAAGACTTTCTTTGATTTTGCCTACCGGCGATTTCAAGAAAGGTTTTGGTTCGGGCGCTGTAGGTGTGCAATTTAACCAGGCCGTTTCTATCGCGATTAACGATCGTTGGACGAATCATTGGAATGCAGGTTTCACTTACACTCCCAACGCGCAAGATTCTAACGAAGATACGGCAAATGTTTTCGGATTCAACTTTGGTTCGAGTGTGATCTACAATTACACACCTAAGACAAATTTTCTTTGTGAATTTGTATTCAACAGCAATGAATCCGTTATCGGACCTGACATGAAAACCGCGGCTTCCACATATTATGTGGTACCGGGAATTCGCTCGGCCTTTCAGGCTGGCCAAGAAACGGAAATCGTTCCAGGTATTGGCGCCCTTTTGGGTATAGGCCCCTCTGCCGAAGATCACGAAACAGGTGTGATCGTTTATTTATCGATTGAATCGAAGCTTTGGTAATTCGATCCGCTTCGTTAAAGTAAGTATATTTCCTAAAAGACATAGCGCGACGCCGGTAATAATATACGGCGTCCATATGAAGTTTTCAAAAAAGCTCGAGAGTGTGATGGCTATAATAGGAGAAATCACACTCGTATAAGCCGCTTTTTCCGCGCCAATTTTACCAGCCAGGGAAAGATAGGCACCGAAGGCAATCACTGATCCGAAAAGAGCCAGATAAAGAAGAGCACTTAAGAAGCGTGCGTTGAGCGGAATTTCCAGACTATCCCCATTTATAAAAACGACCAGCAATGTGAAAAGGCTTCCGTAAAGCATGCCCCAAGTATTTGTGATCAAAACCGGGATGCGCAATTGATAGCTTTTTTGTGCCACCATATTGCCCGTCGAAGCTGACATGGATGCCAGGAACCCGATGAGTAAGCCCATGATGGTTTTCGAGTTTGAATCAAAGTGCAGTATTTCGTTTAGAAAAATAAAGATGATGCCCAGGCCACCCAATAAAGAACCAAGAATCACGTTGCGGGTGATCGGCTTTTTGAAGAAGACCCGCATCCCAAACATATTATAATAGATGAGAGACGTGAATGTCAGCGCTGCCAGTCCCGAGCTGATCATCGTTTCGGCGATATAAGTCAGCATATAATTTACCGAAAACATAAAAATGCCTTGAAGGGCAAACAGGACATGCTCTTGTCGGTGATAGCGAAGATTCTGTTTTTTAAAAATACAAAATCCGAAAAGCAAAGCCGCAGCCAGAAGAAAGCGCCAAAACACGGATGTGATTGGTGATGCCGCATCGACTTGAAAGGTGATGACCAAATATGTTGATCCCCAGATCAATGTGCAGATGGCATAGAGGATTAAGTTTTCAAATCGGGCTGTTTTCATGAACTAGGTGTAACAAAAACTGACTTCGGGGTCACTTCTGATTTGTATGTGAACACACGAGTTCAATGAGTCTTTAACAGGTCGTTCTATCAAGCCATAATAAGAGTGTACGTGAGCTTTACTCAAAGGAGGTCCTAATGCTTAGAGCTGCGATTATCTTCTTTATTATCGCAATCGTCGCGTTCATCTTCGGAGCTTCAGGAATCGCAGGGATGTCGATGGAAATCGGACGTCTTTTATTGATGGTGTTCCTGGCTTTGGCAGTGATCAGCTTCCTTATCAACCTTATCGGAGGGAAGAGGGGACACAGGTGACGTTGTTGTTCTTAAAATTAAAAAGCCCCATTTCTGGGGCTTTTTTTATTTAACGACGCTTAGTCTTCGTCATCTTCGTAATCGTCTTCATCCTCATCATCATCGTCGTCATCATCTTCTTCGTCTTCATCCTCGTCGTCGTAGTCTTCATCAGCCTCAACGCGAATCAGCCAACCTTCTTCGTAAGGGTCTTCCACAATAAGAGACGGATCTTCAATAACCTGAGTGTTGACCTCGATAACCGTCCCAGAAACAGGAGAGTAGATGTCCAATGGACCATCGTCGGTTTCTAAGGTGCCAATAACAACGTCTGCATCGATCTTTTCTTGTTCCGCCGGAAGCTCTACAGATGAGATTTCTTCAAAATCTTCCAAACCGTCCTCGTTAATACCGATAGTGATGACGCCATCTTCCTGGCGAATCCACAGATAGCCCATAAAATTTCTTACGTCGTCTGATGCCATGTCTTTTCCTAAGTTGTTTTTCTAAGATTATTCACCAATTGTGTGGTGATGTAAAGTGGGGCGAGTGGCCTCGCCCCGTCCTTACGCTAAGGTGCATTAGCAGTCATAGTACAAATGGAATTCATAAGGGACAGGTCTTTGTTGGACCGGTCGCACTTCTTTATCAATTTTGTACTGAATCCAGTTTTCAATCAGGTCGTCAGTGAAAACATCGCCTTTTTTCAAGAAACTGCAGTTTGCCTGAAGATTCATCAAACTTTCTTCCAAAGTTCCCGGAACAGAAGGAATGGCTGCGGCTTCCTGAGGTGGAAGACCGTAAATGTCTTTGTCTAAAGGATCACCGGGGTGAATTTTATTGATGATACCGTCAAGACCCGCCATCAAGATGGCGGCTTCCGCCAGATAGATGTTCGCTGTTGGATCTGGTGTGCGGAACTCAATACGACGGGCTTTTGGATTCGGTCCAGAGTTCGGGATGCGCATCGCCGCTGAACGGTTTTTAAAGCTATAAGCTAATTTTGTTGGAGCTTCGAAGCCCGGCACCAAACGTTTATAAGAGTTTGTCGTCGGATTGATGATACCACAAAGTGCTGGAGCATGTTTCAAAACGCCGCCGATATAATAAAGAGCCATCTCGGAAAGGCCCGCATATTTATTGCCCGCAAAAAGATTTTTGCCATCTTTCCACAACGACATGTGAATGTGCATTCCAGATCCGTTATCGCCAAAAACAGGTTTCGGCATGAACGTCGCTGTTTTGCCGTAGCGTTTTGCCACGTTCTTAACGATGTATTTGAACCACATCATTTTGTCGCCCATATTCAGTGCGGTATCAAAGCGGAAGTTGATTTCGCCCTGACCTGCGGAAGCGACTTCGTGGTGGTGGCGCTCAACCTGCATTCCGCATCTTTCAAGCTCCAGACAGATCTCGGTGCGCAGGTCTTGTTGCGTATCAGTTGGCAGAGCAGGGAAGTAGCCCTCTTTGCTACGGACTTTATAACCCAAGTTACGACCGCCTTCGTCGCGACCGGTGTTCCAAGCGGCTTCATCACTGTCGATCATGTAAAACGCAGAATTGCTTGTTTGTTCGTAGCGAACATCATCAAAGATGAAAAATTCCGCTTCAGGTCCGAAGTAAGCCGTGTCCGCGATACCCGTGGACTGCATATAAGCGATCGCTTTTTTTACGACCTGACGGGGATCGCGATTATAAGGTTGAAGTGTTTCAGGTAAACATACATCACAGATAATAGATAAAGTGGGAACCTGCATGAAGGGGTCCATCATGGCCGTTGTGGGATCTGGCATGATGATCATGTCAGATTCTTCGATTCCTCTCCAACCACGAATAGAACTTCCGTCAAAGCCGAAGCCATTTTCGAAAGTTTCATCAGTCAGCTGATGAAGGGGGACGGTTAAGTGTTGCCAAGTTCCGATCATATCACAGAACTTGAGATCTACCATTTTTGCGCCTTTTTCATTGGCGAACTTCAGAACGTCTTTACCTGTCATTTGGGTCATAGGGGCCTCCGAGCCATTTGAAAAACCAATCTAAAGCGCCTGTTCATCCCTTTCGCCGGTGCGGATGCGAAGGGCTGTCTCGACAGGAATTACAAATATTTTACCGTCACCAATTTTTCCTGTATGAGCCGTTTTACGAATGGCCTCCACCGCGTTGTCCACAAGGACATCCGGCAGAACCACTTCAATTTTAATTTTTGGTAGAAAATCGACGACGTATTCTGCGCCTTTGTAGACTTCAGTACGTCCTTTTTGTCTTCCGAACCCGCGAACTTCTGAGACAGTGATCCCTTCTACGCCGACTTCTGATAGTGCGTCGACGACATCATCGAGCTTGAAGGGTTTTATGATCGCCTCAATTTTTTTCATTGAACCTTTTGTTCGGAAAAACGTTGTGAAGAGGATAGCAAGTTTGTGCAAGAATGCAAAAACAGTTAAAGTCATTTAATTTTTTTAATTGCTAATAACGCAAAACATAAACTGTCACTTCTTGGAAAAAAAGAACAAGTGCCTAGAAACCGACTTGCGAGCCCCTGTGGTTTTTGGTACACACGGGACCTCTTTTAGGAAAAGCCTTATTGTTGTCGTACTCGGGGGGGATAATGACTACAACACGTTTTTTCGTCTACGGATCTTTTTGTGAAGGCATGGTTCACTTTAATAAGATCAAAAATTTCTTGGAATCTTCAGTACTTGCGCGCGTTAAAGCGACAGCCTACCGTTTAAAAGTAGGCTTTCCGGCTATCGTTAAGGCCGGCGGTGACCTGGTGCCAGGACAGCTTGTGGAACTTAAAAGCTCGGAGTTGCTTTTGAGCCTCATGGATGAGTTCCACGGTTTTAATCGTCATAACCCTGACCAGAGTCTTTATTCTAGAGAAGAAGTTGAAGTGTATCCAGAGGGGGCGTCTTCGTCAGTCCGCGCTTGGATTTATTTCTTAAATCCATTAAAACTCCCAGTGAATGCCGCTGTGATTCCCGGGGGAGACTGGAAACGTTCTATCCAAGAACAGCCCACTCTGACATCCAAGCTTTCTGAAAAGCAGGTCACATACATTCAAAGACTGGGAAAATCGACTGGCCGAGAGATTGTCCCAATTGACCTGACTTTGTATCGCGAACTGATGAATCTAGAACTGATCGTTGATAAAGGTCGCCGTCTGGCTTTATCTAAACTTGGCCAAGAGGTTTATAGACATCTTGCCTAGTTCTGCTTCATCAAAACTCTTCCGCATTGTTCTTATCGAGCCCGAAATTCCCCAAAATACGGGGAACATCGGGCGAACCTGTGTCGCTACCAACTGCGAGCTGCATATTGTCGGAAAGATGGGCTTTGAGATCAACGATACCAATCTTAAGCGTGCCGGTCTCGACTACTGGCCGCACCTAACCTATCACCGTCACGAAACCTTCGCAGACTGGTGGAGCAAGGTCGAAGATACGTCTCGCCTGTGGCTCTTTACCACTAAAACCAAACGTACTTATTTCGAACCTAAATTCCAACCGGGTGATTGGTTCGTCTTTGGCAAAGAAACCAAGGGGCTGGATCCGGAGCTATTATTGAAATATCCAGCCCAAACAGTCACAATTCCTATGATTGGTGAGGGCGCCCGCAGCCTTAACCTTGCCACGAGCGTTGCCATCGCTGCTTATGAAGGTCTTCGTCAGATTAATTATTCGAAATAGAGAGTGCGCTAATTTTCTCGCTCGTTCAGTGTCTTTTTTGAAGCCAACCTTTCGTCGAGGAAAGAGGTGTTTTCCAAGTGAATGACGCGGGACTAGAATTGCCCTGTTGCCTTGCCGCCCCTAAGGATTTGGGTCTATTCTCTAAGACTATGATTACACAAGTACTTACAAAAATTTTCGGTACCAAACACGATCGTGAAATGAAGAAGATCCAACCCACTGTGGATCGTATTAATGCCCTAGAGCCCAAGATGGCGGCTCTCACGGACGAACAACTTAAAGCCAAGACTCCAGAATTCCAAGAACGTCTTCGTAAAGGCGAAACTGTTGACGATATATTGCCTGAGGCATTTGCGGTTTGTCGTGAGGCTTCTAAGCGCGTTTTGGGCATGCGCCATTATGACGTTCAGTTGATCGGTGGTATCGTTCTTAATCGCGGAAATATCGCCGAGATGAGAACGGGTGAAGGTAAAACGCTTGTGGCGACTTTGCCGGTTTACTTGAATGCGCTGACTGGTAAAGGCGTGCACCTTGTGACGGTGAATGACTATCTAGTGCGTCGTGATGCTGAATGGATGGGACGTCTTTATGGTTGGTTGGGTCTTACGACGGGCATTATCGTTCACGGTTTGAACGACCAGCAACGTAAGCAGATGTACGCTTGTGATATCACTTACTGTACAAATAATGAATTGGGCTTCGATTACCTACGTGACAATATGAAGTTTGATTTGAACGACTATGTTCAGCGCGGTCATAACTTCGCTATCGTGGATGAGTGTGACTCTATCTTGGTCGACGAAGCACGTACGCCACTGATCATTTCTGGTCCCGCAGAGGCTTCTACTGACAAGTATTACGCCGTCAATGCGATCATCCCGCAACTGAAGCGCGATGTGCACTTCACGATGGAGGAAAAAACCAAAACCGCTTCTTTGACCGACGAAGGAAATGCAAAGGTTGAAGAGCTAATGGGTCTTTCTAATCTTTACGACCCTCAAAATATTGAGATTCTTCACCACGTTTACCAGGGCTTGAAAGCTTACTATCTTTACCGTCGTGATGTGGAATACATGATCAAAGACGGCGAGATCGTCATCGTTGACGAATTCACGGGTCGTTTGATGCCGGGTCGTCGTTGGAGTGATGGCCTTCACCAAGCCATCGAAGCTAAAGAAGGCGTGGAAGTTAAATCTGAAAACCAAACTTTGGCGACAATCACTTTCCAAAACTATTTCCGTATGTACACGAAACTTTCAGGTATGACGGGAACAGCGGATACTGAGGCGGTCGAGTTCAAAAAGATCTACAATCTTGATGTGAACGTGATTCCAACGAACAGACCTATCCAACGTAAAGATCAGGAAGACGTTGTTTATAAGTCTGAAAAAGCAAAATACAAAGCGATCACTGCGGATATCAAGGAACGTATCGCCAAAGGTCAGCCAATTCTGGTTGGTACTGAGTCGATTGAAAAGTCGGAATCCCTAAGCGCGTATCTTCGTAAAGAAGGTATCAAGCACGAAGTTCTTAACGCCAAACAACACGAACGCGAAGCCGAAATCGTGGCACAAGCGGGTCGTAAAGGTGCTGTGACCATCGCAACAAACATGGCCGGTCGTGGTACTGACATCATGTTGGGTGGTAACGCCGAAATGTTGGCGAAGGCAGCGGTAGGCAATGATGAGTCTCCAGAATTCCAGGAAGCCTTGGCCAAAGTTAAACCGCAAGTTGAAAAAGAGCGCGCCGAAGTTCGTGAGTTGGGCGGCCTTTATATCATCGGTACCGAAAGACATGAATCTCGTCGTATCGACAATCAGCTTCGTGGTCGTGCCGGTCGTCAAGGGGATCCGGGCGAATCCCGTTTCTATCTTTCTTTGGAAGATAAGCTGATGAGAATTTTCAACGGTGAGCGTATTCAAAAAATCATGGAAATGCTCAACATTCCTGAAGATGAACCGATCACGGCAAAAATGGTGACGAACGCAATTGAAGGCGCACAACGCAAGGTCGAAGGACACAACTTCGATATTCGTAAGAATTTGATGGAGTATGACTCTGTCATGAATGCGCAAAGAAATGCGATCTATGGAATGCGCCGTAAAGTTCTTGAAGGTCAAGAGATCGAAAGAACAACCTTGGATTGGTTGGGAGACGTCGTCTCGAATCTTCTGGACACTTATGCTCCAGAGGGTGGCAAGAAGGAAGAGTGGAGCATGGAAGGGTTGAACAACTCTCTTGTGCAAAGCTTCGGTTTCAAGATTGATTTTGCTAACATGCCGATCAATTCAGACACGGTGACGGAAGCAGTGAAAAAAGGTGTGAAAGAAGTTTTTGAAAAACAAAAAACTTCTATGGGACCTTTCTTTGAGCAGGTTCAGAAAATGATCCTTTTACAAAGCATCGATCATCACTGGAAAAATCATCTTTACGTGATCGACAAGCTTAAAGAGGGCATTGGTCTTCGCGGTTACGCGCAGAAAGATCCTTTGATTGAGTATAAAAAAGAGGCCTTTAAAGCCTTCGAAAGCCTGAACAATACCATTAAAAGCGATGCGATCGAAAAGATCATGCGTGTGCAACTTGTGGCTCAGCAATCGCAAGAAGAGGTTTTGGACAGTCTGCGCCCGGAAGAAGCGGACCTTGACGAGTTGGATTACTCGTCTCCGTCAGAAACGGACATCGGTCACAGTCTTCCTGAAGTGGAAACCAGTGAAGCAGCACCCACACGTAAGATGACCTTTCAAAGTGGACCGCGTGATGATCGTCCGATGAATCGCGAGGAACGTCGTCGCCTTGAAAAACAAGGTAAAGGAAAAAGATAGTTGATCCCTTGTCCGAGTTGCCAACAGCCGGTAGAGATTCTAGATAAGCACCTGGGGACTTTGTTCACATGTCCCCATTGCAATGCGGTTTACTTTATCGATTGGAATGGGCAGCCGGAAATGGCCGAGCACGAATCTGAGCCGGCTCAAGAACCCGAAATTCAATCTGGAACTGACTTCGAAGGCGGGGCTGATTTTCAGGCAGGCACGTCCTTCGAAAACCCGACTCCGCAAGACTTCAATGCTTACGGTGAAGCTCCCGTAGAAGTGCCTCAAGACTATTCAGCCACGTCCGAGCCAACGGTTTATCAGGGGCAAATCCCCCAAGAAGTTCCCGAGGAAAATGCGCCTCAAGAAGACCCTTATTTAACTCCAGCGGATGAAATTCCTCCGGGAACAGAAATCGAAGTTCCAGGGGAAGGTTATCAAAGCTCAGAGCAGTCCTATGCCGCCGCGGCAGAAGTTGGGCAAGAAGCGTTCGCGGCTCCTGTTGAGGAAGCCCCTTACGACTTCTCACAAACACTGGACCGTACGCCACAGCCGATAACGAACGTGGCGACTCCGGATACACCTGATTTTTCCGATGTGACTGAGTTCGGGAATGCCGACACACTGGCTGGTCCAATGACCTATGCCGTGATTATCGACGGTATAGAGTCCAGCCATCTTGTAATGCAGTTAAAAGAGGCGATGACAGATTCCCGCTTTGGTTGGGATGTGAATGAGCTTCTTAATCAGATTGGGCAAGGGCGGTTGGTCCTAAAAGGTCTTTCGCCCGCTAAAGCCAGCGTCTTAATCAACCGAATTAAATATCTGCCTTTTAAAATTTCTTGGAGGCAAGATGTACTCTCTGGTTCTTAAAATTTCGTTTACTTTTTTGACATTGACGACAATGGCATTTGCCAATGAAGAGGCTCCCGCTGAGCATGGTGCCGCCCCCGCAGCTCCGGCAAAAGAAATCAAATCCAGCGAAGACTCTTATGCTGTTGTACAGGCGCGGGTTCAGGCCTTAGAGGCAAAAGTTCGCTCTGCAGAAACGGAAATTCAAAAGCTGATCACTGAGAAGCAACAAACCAAAGATTCTTCCCGGGTCGCCGAAATCATCAACCAAATGAAGTCATTGCACAAAGATTTGAATGCAAACGTCAAAGAATACGATCAACAGCGCGCTCTTCTGAAGTACCGCTATCCAGAAAAGGGTTTGACGGAAAAACGCGAATACGAACGTATCGAAGTGAAGTCCATTGAAGAAATGGAAACGCAAATGAGTCTGGGAAACACCGTTAAAAAGACATTGCAAAAAGTGCGCATGCAATATGAAAAGCCGGAAAAAAATGAACTGGGAACGGCACTGGTCGAAGAAAAGAAAAAGTCCCCAGAGTCCGCGCCCCGCATCGTGGACCCGATCATCCTAAAGAAGTAATAGTTCCATTATTGACTCTTATTTTGGACGTTATTTAATACTCTTCAGAAGCCTACTGAGGGGTTTGCATGAAACAAATATATTTCCTATATATCGCGGTGTTTGCAATCACGGCTTGTTCTGGTGCGGGCGGGGATAGCGCTGAAGAAACCCCCGTAGACATCTTTAGGCCCTACGAAAAACCCGTCAATGCCATGTCCTCAAGTGACGTGAAATATTACGCGGAACTTAACATGGCTTTTGGTAAACTCATCCCTTCTCCACACGCGATCTTTACGGCGGTTGTGTCTGGGGGATCTGCGAAAACAGTCGAAGTTGAAGAAAGACAAAAAGCGATAGAGAAACTTTCTCCAGAAGGCTTGGCAGTTTTAAAAAAAATAAAAAAAGACTGCGAGATTTTTCCGGCCTTTGGCGCCCAGTGGGGCGACACCCAGGCGCGGGAAGGTGCGGTCTCTGGCGAGCGTGCTCAGATGTCGATTGCGGCAAAGGGCTGCCCCTTAAATTATCTAGAAGAGGGCGAGGTTATTACTCAGATCAACCGGGTGCGCGTGAATCAAGCGGAACAACCCGCTCAAACTTTAAGCCAGGTGAAACTCAAACAAAAAATTTATGGTCATCTGCAGGACGAAAAGTTGCGCCAAGCCACGAACATCATCGAATCTCTTCTTGAGTTGAACTCAGTGACGGATGCGGACGTCACTGTTGCCAAGCAGGCAATGGTAATGCTGATGAAGACCACTGGATCGGGTCGTGTCCTGATCCGACTTGCCGATGGTGACACTGTCAGCGGACCGATTCAGTTTCAGATGAGTATGGACAGTGCCACCGGCGCGATGCAAACGCGCTCTCTGCTGGATTTGCAAACGGTGCGAGGCGCACTTCGAATTGTCAGTATTTCAACTGAATCACAATCCGAGCTTTATATTAATGGTGAAAAAGCCGATCCGGCGGATTTTGGTGGAGTCCTGAATCCGCAGTGGGGTCTGGGGAAAACACCCAAGATTTTTCGCCAGTTTTACGCTCTATTGAAATAATTTTGCCAAAGAATGGGGCAGCCGCTTGACGAAAACAAGGCCTTCCGGGAAGATAAAGACAGCCATGAACAAGGAGGGCTTATGATTGTAAAATTCTTTAAATCAAATCACAGCTCTCTGGATCTATTCATTTAGTCGCACAAATTCTGACAGTTTAAATCCACGAGAGCTTCCGCTTTTTATTTTAACGAAAATATCTATGGGAGTTTCGCGTGAATTCATATTCTAACCTCCAGTCGTGGGGATGGGATTTATTTTTTGAGCTACAAGTTACAAACAAAGACGAGGGTCTTAAAGTCGCCCGAGTCATAAACCAAGAGCGAGATCTTTATCGCCTCAGTTGGGGAGATGATAGGACCTCTTTTGCCCAGGTTTCAGGGCGTTTTCGTCATGACTTCGAAAGTTCCCCGGGGGCGTTCCCTTCCGTGGGCGACTGGGTTCTTTGTCAAATGGACGGCGATCAAGACAAAGCTGTGATCCACAGAGTTTTAGATCGCCGGACTTGCTTTTATCGTAGGGACCCGGGGCACGGTGTTCAGGTCATCGCATCCAACGTTGATGTGATATTTGTTGTCACCTCATTAAATAGAGATCTCAACGCCAAGAGGCTGGATCGCTATTTAAGCTTGGCTTGGGATAGCGGGGCCTCACCCGTTATTGTGCTTAGCAAATCCGATCTGGTGGAAGATCCTGAAGCCATCACGCAGGACCTTGAAAACACCTATATCGGGGTGCCTATTCACGCTGTCAGCGTCTTAGAGCCACAAACTTGCGATATTCTGCGACAGTATTTGCGGCCCGGTAAAACGGTCGCTTTGATGGGCTCTTCCGGAGTTGGAAAATCAACCCTGACGAATTTCTTTCTGGGCGAAGAAACTTTGCAAACGCAAAGTGCCCGCGCTGACGACGACCGCGGCAGACATACGACCACGTCACGGTCGCTGTTTCGGTTGCACGACGGTGCGGTCCTTATGGATACGCCGGGAATGCGGCAATTGGGCTTAGTCGATCAGGAAGAAGGGGTGCAGGAATTGTTTTCGGACATCGTTGCTCTGGCCGAGGCCTGCCGATTTCGTGACTGTGCTCATGATCAGGAACCAGGTTGTGCGATTCAAAAAGCTTTGAGTCACGGTGACTTGGACCCGGATCGTTGGGACAGCTATTTGAAATTGCAAAAGGAAGTCTCTTATCAAGAACGTCGTTCTGATCCCGCCAAAATGGCTGAAGAGAGAAAACGATGGAAGAAAATACATCTTAACGCCAAAGCGCATATGGCGCGAAAAGGCCGGGGAGAAATTTAAACCCTGGCCTGGGGCCGCCCTATTTTTTGTTCCAAAATGAGACAAAAGAAAGTGGCGGCTTTCCAAGCTTCTTAGTAAACTAGTAGCATAGAAGGATGGGGGAACTATGCTCCGTTATTTGGCTATTCCTGTCGTTTTACTTGGTTTGCTGACGACAGCCTGTCAGACATCAATGCTGAAGCAATTTGGCGAAGTAAGACCTGGAATGGAAAAAGATGACGTTCTTGATTTAATGGGAAGCCCCTCTCGAACACAACGCTTTCAGGGTAAAGATCGTTGGACTTATGTTTTCTATGACGACCGCATTCGCTTTGAAAAGGAAGTACAGTTTTTCAATGGCAATGCCATTTATGTCGGCGACATTGCGCAACCTGAAGCAACGAAAACAGCTTCCGCCATAGATGCCATCAATGACCAAAAGAATAAAGAGATTGACGAGCAGATTGCCAAAGAGGTCGAACAGCATCGTCGTGAATACAGCGATTATGAAGCCAAGGCGCGCGGAGAAGACAAAGTCCGCTATGTTCCCGAATTCGAGTCTATTCGGTAGCTTTAATGACTAAAGGCTCTCCCAGAACAGAGATCACTTCATAGCCGTTAATTTGTAAAGTATCGCCAGGGTCTTCCGCATAAAATTTTACGCCGGTCCACGTCCATTCTGTGGGCCAGAACTCCACGACGTGACGAAAATATACCTTACCCTGCTCGCGTGAATTTTCCGCCTGAGTGGTGAACTCATATTGAGTGACGGGACTTTTAAGAATCTTCGAAAAGGGGATTGGCAAAGTGTCGATATGGCGTTGATCTGTGGCCACAGTACAGGGGACACGCAAAATCATTTGTGGAATTTCTCCGGAAAAGGCGATGCCCTCGGCGGCAAAAAGCAGATCGATGGTGGGATATTGTTCGCAGGCGAACACCTTACCTCCGGCGGCATTCTTCATCAGGAAAAGACCTAGTCGCATGGCTGGTCCCTGAGGGGTTTTTAAGACGGAGGCTTCTTTTAACACCTGATATTTGAAAGCCTTTTTAAATTCGTGCGCAGAAGCTTCAGACAAGTCGTAGTCAAAAGTGGTGACATTGACGGAAGGCCCGTCCTCGCTGGAAGCGACGAGGCGAAGCTGCGACACTTTTTTATTTAGCAGCAAGACACCAAAAGGCAAAGCCGCCAGGATCAGCATCAGACTAATCATTCGCGACATTTTTTGCAGATTCGTTTTTTCTTTTTTCATCTTAGTACTCGCATTTGATCGTCTCGCGATCGGCGGCGGTTAAAGAATCCCGTTTGACGGCACCATTCAATGTCGACCACATCACGCTAGGAACGGTGCGGTGTTTTAAACCCAAAACGTGTCCCAATTCGTGAATGAGCAGGCTTTCTAAGTGCACATCATATGGCGTCGTGGATTCTTCGATGAAGAAATTAAAGTACTTATTGTCAATCGCAATGTCGGACTCATAGATTTGAGCACCACGCCAGTAAAGGTTGGTAATCGCCTGAAGTGTTTTCTGATTTTCAGCCCAAGTCTTCATCCAATGAATCGTATTAACAGCATTACGCGAAACCTCGCCGCCCAAGCTCGCATTGGTTCGTTCGAAACGAAAAAGTGTCAAGCCTGCAGCATCGTTCCAGTGTTTGGCAGCTCTTTTGATGACTTCTTCATATTCGGCGGGGTAATCCGTGTGAAGTTGCAGGACAACCGGAATATTCATTTTCCAGGAAACTCTTTGCCCATAGCTGTTTTGTATAAAACCACAGTCGGTTTCCGCAGCGCTGGCTAAATGATCATCATCTCCGGGGCCCAAAGCGGGTCCTTGCTGGCAAGACACAAAAGTGACGGCAGCGAAGATGAGGAAAAGCAATTTATACATATTCCTCAGTTTACACGAAGTCGTTGCTTCTTAACTGGGAATAGAAGGCCGATATTTAAAGCTCGACTTAAGTCTTAGGACTAGTGTCGTGTTTAGAAATAGGAATCCGCCCAATCAATCAGGGTGCTATTGATCCAAGAAATTTTTTCTTTCGCGGTGATGCGCCGCCCGCCTTTCAGGAAATCTAAAACTTCTCGACGCATTTCTGTGGCAGTTGGTTCATGCAGAATCAAGGCGCCACTTTCCGTGTCGTGAATAAAGCTGCGACGATTCAGATTCACACTGCTGACAAAACTGAGCTTCTTATCAATAACCAAAATTTTCGCGTGCATGATCGAATGAGAATCCGTCCATTCGTAAATGTCCACGTTCTTTAAATGACGATTGATGCCCTCTTTGTTGACGTCCTCTGCGATCTGCGGAGTTCCATCACCGGCCAGATGAATGCGTGTCAAAATCTTCACTTTTACGCCTCTTTGTACTGCGCGATCGAGGGCGGCGCTAATAGCGACTGAAGGTCGAAAGTAGGGCGTGGTTAACAGAAGCTCTGACTGAGCTGAATCAATCATGTTGATGTAGAACTTTTCTAGCTGAAAGCCATCAAAGAAAGGCAAAGACATCACATGACGGACCAGCGGGTAAAGTTGGGGCAGAGCCGACAAGCGTGCGACCTGGCTTGCTGTGGCGACTTGCGGGATATTGACGTTAGTAGAACGAAAACGATTCGATTCGGGATCACGCATCCAGAACGAAAGCATTTGTGCCATCACGGACTGAATAAAAGGGTGACCGCGCATTTCAACTTCGAAATCATTGTAATAGATGTAAGCCTCTTCACCTTCGCCATAGTTTTTCAGATATTTATAAGCCTTATAAAAAGGTGTATCGCTAAATATATAAGAGTCGCGAATATTTCTTCCGCCGGTAATCAAGAAGCTGTCCTTCCAGTTTTTGGAAGAATAGCCCATCACGATTTTTGTGTGATTCACGCGGTGGAATTTATCAAGCCAAGAACCGTCGTTGGCCTCAGAAAGACGATACTTATAGTATTGTACTTTCACATTGGGCATGCCCCAAGCCAGCCATTCCAGAATTTGTTTGTCTTTTTTGGTCATGGTCACTTCAGGAACCAAGATGCGAATCTGAGTGCCACGGCCCGCGTGATAGCGAAGGGCCCGTGCCAGCACCATCCCGTAAAAATCCGCCGAAAAGTTCAAAGAAGAAACCCAAATAACGTCAAACTGAGGCGCTTTGTCGAAATTCAAAATAGCCATGGGGTTTTTATTGTTAAAGTCTTGGCGACTTAAGGTAGAACCAGTCAACGAAAGAACCCGGCGATTCATGGACTGATAGGGGTCTCGTAAATTCAAAAGCTTATCATAGGTTTGCGGGCAGGTCGTAAACAGATAGTCCTGCTGCCAGAAGAAGCTCGTGACATTGTTTCCGCCAAAATCACCGACGGGACGGGCGCACACATCGATTTGGTTTGTCAGCTTAATCCATTCTGGAGTGGTTATGGCGACGTCCTTCATTTTTATGGTATGAGTCCATGTTTTTGCCTTCTCCGGATCGTAGTATCGCAACTGACAGTTACGAACTATTGGTGCAAAACGAACGGAAATTTTTTGTCCATTATGCTTGTTGTAATACCAATTGAATTCATAAACCGGGCTGCGGGTTTCTTTCTGGAAAAATAAAAAGCCTGATTGATAGATAATATCGCCGTCACAGTCCAGTCGGGCTTTTAGATACTTCTGTCCTCGTTCATCATTTTCAGTCGCAAAGGGAGAGTTTTCCACGGGAAGATTATTCATCAGCCGCAACGAATAGGAAGAATAGAAGTTGTGTTCTAAAGGGAAGGGATTGTTGATTTGAATATCTTCATTCAAATACTCTTTTGGATTTGTGATCTCAACAATTTCTTCCTTGTTGAACAGGGGCGAACGGAAGGAAGCGGAAAACCAAGGGCCTAAGCCGTCCCATTCACGCAAAGAAAGTTTGGAGGAAAGAACATCGACCTCATGTTGACGGGCGCGCCAAAGACGGTCGATTTGATCGCGCACTTGCGGGTCTTGGTACAGTCGTCCGTCGAAAGCTTGTGGCGCGTTCAGGCCCTCTTTGGATTGGAAAAACTGTTGATTTCCTTTCCAGTCATTATTCCAAAATTTCGAAAGCTCCAGATCAATCTCTTGAATGCGATTGACGCGTTGATCGTCATAAACAACTGAACTCGGGGTGCGTTTCGCACTCGTGCATGCAGATACAAGAAAAAACAATGCGAATAAAACGGATCGACGTTTCATTCAGTGTTGTTCGGCTATCTATAGCAAAAGTTTAGATTTATCTGGATAATTTCTAAAATTGAGACAAGAAATTTTATTAAATCTTAAGAAAGATCTGAGAACAAAAAAGGAGGCTTTTCAGCCTCCTGCAAAGGTCGAGTTTAATCGAAAAATTCCGCCATGGCGTTATCATCACGGAAATATGTTTTGAAATCCGTATTAACGAAGGAACGTTCTGAAATGCGCCCTTCTGTGCAGCCCGCAAACTTATCTTCGCTTTCGTCTTCATAATCATAATCACAGCTGCCGATATCCCAGGCGCGCTCAGAGTAAGTGATCTTATAGCCCACAAGTTTTGCTGACTTGAAAATAGCCACAACTTCATCCAAACGAGTATTGCCTTCTGCGTGATAATCACCTTCAAGGATCGTATCTGCCCAGATGTTGGACTGTTGAATCATGATTTTTTTCAAAGCGGTTAAATCGTTGTTGGTCAACAGCGCAGATGTTTGTCCGTCACGGTAAACGACTGTGTGATAGAAAGGCTTTTTGCAAATATCGGTGCAAACTTGGTTGTACTGCTCCATCAGGTCATAGAAGTCGCGACCACCAACAAAAAATTGATCCGCTTGAGCCGATAGGGATAGCGTTGCCATAAACAGGAAGCCAAAAAACTTCTTCATAGGAATCCTCCGAGATGGCCGATATAAACGCCATTGCGCCCAAAAGTGCAATGCATATTTGGAATGATATTATCGACCGAACGTCAGTTGGGGGCCAATTCAACCAACTTGCGCTTTAGAATCTTGCCGCTATCACCCTTGGGTAGAGCAGGTAAAAACACAAAATGTTTAGGGATTTTGAATTTCGCAAGATTTCTAATACAATGTTGATGCAGATCTTCGGCGGTCAGGTCACTTTGTTTGGACACAACGAAAGCTTTACCTACCTCGCCCCACTTTTCATCGGGAACACCGATAACGGCGGCTTCTAATACAGCCGGATGCGCGCGAAGAATCTGTTCAATTTCAGGAGGATATACGTTTTCTCCACCAGAAATGAACATGTCTTTTTTACGTCCAACGACATAGTAGTAACCTTCGGAATCGCGGCGGACTAGGTCACCTGAATAAAGCCAACCCTCTTTGATTGTTTCCTGCGTCGCTTTTTCGTTATGCCAGTAGCCTTGCATGCACATCGGGCCACGCAAGATCAACTCGCCGACTTCGTTGTCTTTAAGTTCTTTGCCTTCCATGTCGACGACTTTGGCTTCAATGTAGAAATTTGGGAAACCAATAGAGCCGATTTTTCTAAGCGCATCTTCTTCGTTCAATGAAAAAACATTCGGGCCGAACTCGGTTAAGCCATAGCCTTGCCGTACAGGAATGCCTTTTTTGTCCCAGATACGAATCAATTCGATTGGCATCGGTTCGCCACCCACAATGGCGTAACGAATATTTGATAAATCCACTTGGTCGAATAAAGGAGAGCGCGCCATCATGTCCATTGTTGTCGGAACGCCGAAAAGCAAAGTCGCTTTTTCTTGGGCACTCAAGCTGAGGATCTGATCAGCGTCGAACTTTTTCAGAAATACGACCTTGGCCCCGCGATGAATGAAAGGAGTCGTTAAGACATTCCAGCCGCCGGTGTGGAAGAACGGTAAAAAGATCACCGTACAGTCGTTCTGGGAAATGTTCAGTCGTAAAGTGGTATTAATCGAGTTCCAGAAAAGCATCTTGTAAGTCAGGATCGCCCCTTTGGGAGCGCCCGTCGTTCCGGATGTGTACATGATCATCACAGGATCATTTTCCTGAGATGTGAAAGAGTAATCTTCGACGGCTGAGCTGGATTCAAGAAAGCTGGCAAAACTATTGTCGCCTTGCAGTTTCAGGAGTTCCGGTTTCAAGGAGGTAGGAAGATTTTCGACGATGCTGCGATACGCTTCTTGGAATAGTACCAACTTTGGCGAAGAATCGCTGATAATGTGATCTACTTCCCGTTGGGTCAGTCGGAAATTTACGGGCACCATAATGGCGCCTAAGCGTTGCAAAGCGAAGAATAGAAAAACGTATTCCAATTCGTTCATGGCCAGGACCGCAACGCGGTCCCCTTTGCGAATGCCAAATTGGTTGTGCAGATAGTGGGCTCCGCGATTGGCCAAATCAAAAAGTTTAGCGTAAGAAAATTCACGCCCGGTATCGCCATCTTTGATAGCGATATTATGAGGCGAATAAAGCTTCCATCGTTTTAGCCAATCCAGTTCCATTATGTGTCGTATCCCCATTCAAGAGCCAAGGCCGCCATGCTCATACCACCGCCAGAACCCAACATAAAGACCATATCACCTTTTTTCATTTTCTTTTGGCGAGCGGCATCCGCAATCGCCATTCCGATCGAAGCTGATCCCGTATAGCCGAAACGGTCCATAACGTAATGCGCGCGTTCGCGAGGCAAGTTCAGTTTATCCAGAGTTTCATAAATGCTTTGAACGTTAAACTGCGTAATAAAGAAGTGATTGATGTCATCAGGCTTCATGTGCAAACGATCCAGAAGCATGTTCGTCAAACGTGGCCAGTGAATGCCATTTGTTTCAGGCGGAATACGCTTAGGGAAAGCCAATAGATGACCTTTATTTTCGATCACCTCATGAGTCACAGGCTGGGCCGTTCCGCCAGCGTAAATTCCCATGTAGTCGTGATATTGACCGTCGGTGTACATTTGGCTGTCAATAAAGCCACGAGTATCTTTCGCCGGTTGAATCACCACAGCTCCAGCGCCGTCAGCAAATAGGGAAGCAATTTTGTAATCGTCGAAGTTCAGATATTTACTCATGCCATAAGCGCCGACGACGAGAATGTTTTTGTACTTTTCGTCTGCGGCAATGTATTTGGAGGCGATATCACAGCCAACCACGAAACCCGCGCAGGCCGTGTTAATGTCGTAAGTGCCGGCATTCACAGCGCCCATGCGATAGGCGACGACCGATGCCGTGGATGGAGAAAGATAATCAGGAGTGTCGGTGGACACGATGATAAGATCCAAATCTTTGGCCGTGATGCCGGCATTCTTCATCGCCTCTTCCGCAGCAGGCAGGATAAGATCTGAAGTGCGTTGATCTTTGTCCATCCAACGTCGCTCGCGAATGTTGCGGCTCTCACTTAAAAAAGTGCCGATGTCCTTCTTATAGAGATCGTTAAAATACTGATTGGAAATCACGCGTTCTGGCGCGTACATCCCGGTCCCTACGATTGTCGCGGTTCTTTTGCTCATCGTTTTATCCTTTGCAAATGGGCTCATCTACAAACCATTTTGTCGATTTGGCAAGAAAAGAAATTTAGTGCAAATACTCTATTCACAGAGCGAAAAAGTGCGATTTCCTTTGACGGGGTAGGGGCTCACTGGGGTAAGCCCATTTAATGACAAATATTACTTTTAATTTCAAAAATAAAAATGCGATCGTTACCGGCGGTGCCGCAGGTATCGGTTTTCAAATCACCCAAAAATTTCTAGAGGCCGGCGGAAACGTTTCTATCTGGGATTATTCTGAGCAGGCTTTGCAGACAGCAAAAACAGAATTTGCTAAGTACGGTGCGCAGGTGCACACGACGCAAGTGGATGTTACGAATCGCGACTCCGTTACGAAAGCGGCGGCCTCTTTGCCATGGGCTGTGGATATCCTTGTGAATAACGCCGGAATCACTCGTGACAAATCTTTTGCAAAAATGGGCGCAGAGGATTGGGATGCGGTCATCAGCACGAATCTGACGGGCCTATTCAACGTTACAAAAACATTATTGGAAAAATTCAACGCAAGTTCTAACCACAAACGAATCATCAATATCTCCTCCGTGGTTGGACTTTATGGAAACTTCGGTCAAACAAATTACGCGGCTGCGAAATCAGGCGTGATCGGAATGACGAAGACTTGGGGCAAAGAATTGGGTCGCAAAGGTTTTACATCGAACGCGATCGCTCCCGGCTTCATTATGACGGCTATGACGAAAGCGATGCCCAAAGAAGTTTTAGAAGGTATGGCTGCCAAAGTTCCAGTGACTCGCCTTGGTGAAACTGAAGATATTGCAAACGCATGTTTGTTCTTGGCAAGTGAGCAAGCCAGCTATATTAACGGCACCGTACTGAGTGTCGACGGTGGTATCGTTTTATAAGCGATCCATTAGATTGACGATCTGGCTAGAACTGAACGGGGGAATTATGAAATCAGTTTTGTTAGCGGTATTTGTGGTGATCTCTGCTTTATTTGTTTCGATAGAGTCGGTAGCTGAAGAAGAAGCTTTCAAAGGCTTTGTGGCTCTTTCGGCGCAAAAGGAACTTTTCGTTGATTATGTTCCTGCTCAGGGCAAGCAACCCACTGTCGTTCTCATTAATGGTCTTACCTACAGCACTCGTCAGTGGAACGGCTTCACAGAGGCTCTTCTTGCAAAGGGTGTCGGTGTTCTTCGCTACGATCCCATCGGGCAAGGTCAGACACTTTTGAAGTATGCTCCTGTCATGGCGCCTATTCCGTATCAGGATCAGATCGTCGATCTTAAAAGTCTTTTAGAAAAAATGAATATTAAAGGCCCTTATAATTTAGTTGGGCTGTCTTATGGTGGCGGCATTGCCGCAGGCTTTGCCGCTGCTTATCCAACACTTGTTAAGAATCTAGTGTTGATGGCTCCTTTCACACGTCCTTTGGATGGAACGGACAATTGGATTAAGGCGCAGATCTGGGCCACTCGCCAAATTTTCCCTTTCAACAAAATGTCTGATGATGATCTGTATGACTATTATCTCCACCAGATCGTTTATGCCACATATCCCCAGGCCGAGCCGATTGTGTTGGAGAACCCATTCAAGCTTGAGGCGACGTATCGCCTGGTGCAAGGCATTCGCAAAGCCCGCCCTATCGACTTGACTCATTTAATTCCTGCTCGTTCACTGCACTTGATGATCGCACGCCAGGATCAATACATTTCTACCAGCGTTTTGGACGAATATTGGGATGCAGTTCCAGAAGAGGCGCGCGCTAGCCGTCTTTATGTCAACGGGTCTGAGCATAAAATGGTCGAAGCTGTTCCAAACTTCACGGCGGCTTGGGTTTACGAGATCGTCAAAGGCAATAAGCGTCTTTACAAAGGCGACGACTTTGAAGGCTATCCATATCGTGGCGAAGTTCGTTCGGGGCAGGAAAATATCAAGGTGGGTCGTGAATGATTCACCACGAGATTAAACCCGGACTGGTTCCTCAAGACGTCTTTTTCATTCACGGCAATCTCGCTTCCAATCGTTGGTGGTTGCCTTCCGAAGAAATTTGGAAAAAAGCCGCAGCCGGAAAGAACTATCAAGGTTCTTTGATTTATGCCGAGTTTCGAGGGTGCGGAGGCAGCACTCCGCCGAACGGCGCTGATGAAGTGAATATGCATCTTTTTGCCGAGGACTTCATCGCCTTGATTCGCAGCCTGAATAAAGGGCCCGTGCATCTAGTTGGGCATTCCACAGGCGGTTTGATCGCGTCTTTGATGATGGCAAAAGCGCCTGAATTGTTTGGCAAGGCAGTTCTTTTGGATCCTGTTGGTGCCAAAGGTGTGACCTTTGACAATTCAATGATCGCTGCTTTTGAGCAAATGAAGCAGGATAAGAATCTGACTGGCGTGGTGTTGGGATCTACGATTCATAATAATAATCCTGAAAATAAATTCTTTAAGGATGTTCTGGTCGAGGATGCGTTTCACGCAGTTAAGACCGTAGGGCACTGGGTTTTAAAGGCTTTGGACGGGCTGGATGTTCGCGATGAATTAAAGAAAGTCCCGAATGAAGTTCTGGTTTTGCACGGTGAGCACGATAAGCTTTTGCCAGTGGAAGACTCAAAGGCCATGGCAGCCCTGTTTTCACGAGGACAATTTCAGGTTATTGATGGCTGGGGCCACTGTCCTAATATTGAATCTCCTGAAAAGTTCGTGGAAATTACCCGTAAATTCTTATTCTAATTCTTGTGATGCTTAGTGTCGCTCCTGAGGAACCTCGACCTGGGTTGGCTTAATTAGTTGCCGACCCATGTGTTTTAAGATAGTTAGATCAATACATTACAATATTGTGACAAAACTATTTTGCGTCTCCTAGGGAGTGCCCACCTATGTCTGAAAATAGAGATGAGTATAATCGTGCCGGTTTGCTTGCGTTCGCCTTTTCAATGGCGTTTTGCTTTGCTTTCTTCTTTTACCTAGTTGCTATCAACAAAGGTGTAGATTTGGCTGAGAACGTAATCGATCCTAATGCTCCAGTAGCGGAAGGCGCGGCTCCAGTCTTTGATATCACGAAAGTTACCGAACCTTGGGTTTCTTCTCCCGAGATGGTGGCTTACGGACAGAAAGTCTTTATGACGAACTGTGCGATGTGCCACGGTAACGAAGGAAAAGGCGACGGTGCTGCGGGTGCTGGATTGAATCCAAAACCTCGTAACCTTATTGAAGGTAAGTGGACTCAAGGTGAAGGCGCTATTGCTCACTTCAAAGTTCTAACTGTCGGTATTAAAGGAACTTCCATGGCTGCTTACGCTCATTTCAAGCCGGCTGACCGTTGGGCTCTAGTTCATTACATCGAATCTATCACTCAAAATAAATCTAAAGACGATCCTGCTAAAGTTGCTGAGTTTGCAAAAACAGCACAATAATTAAGGATTTATTAATGTTAAAAAACGCGTGTGTTTTTAAAATGAAAACAATGGGAATGCTGCTTTCTGCAAGCATTCTTGTCTTGTTTTCAGGAGCGCACGCCTACGACGGCAAACCGGCTCCCATGGTCGCAAGTGAAGCGCCCAAAGAGCTTGAAGGTGTCGGTATTGATGAAAAACTGGGTGGCAAAATTGATCTGTCTTTAAAAGTGAAAGACGACAATGGCCAGGAAGTGACCTTGGGGTCTTTTTTTGATGGTAAGCACCCCGTGATTATTTCTCCCGTTTATTTTTCCTGCCCCGGCCTTTGTAACTTCCATTTGAACGGTCTTACTGACGCTTTGAAGTTAATGGATAAGGATTGGACGGTCGGTAAGAAGTATAAATTGTTATCTATGAGTTTTGACTCAAAAGAGACACCCGACTTGGCGGCGAAGAAGAAAGAGACTTACATAAAGCTTTATGAACGTCCTGAAGCCGCAGCTGGTTGGCATTTTCTGACGGCAGATGAGCCCACTGTTCAGGCGATCACACAGTCATTGGGTTTTAAATTTAAGTGGGACGAGGCTGCGAAAGAATGGGCACATGCTTCGGCGGCAGTGATTATCACTCCTGACGGAACAATCTCTCGCTACCTACCTGGGATTATGTTTAATCCGCAGGATATCAAGTTGGCCTTAAACGAAGCGACCGAAGGAAAAATCGGCAGCATCGTCGACAACTTAGTGCTCTATTGTTTTAAGTATGACCCACATCAGAGCAAGTACACTCTGGCGGCTTTCAATCTTATGAAGGTCGGCGGAGCGGTGATGGTTCTGGTGATGGTATTATGGTTATTGCCGTTTTATATTCGCTCTCGCAGATCGAAGAACAACACGGCGGGGAGATAAAGGTACATGATGTGGTTTAATATTGCGAAGGCCCAATCCTTCATGCCAACGCAGGGGACCGAGATTGCAAAGCAGGTGGACAATCTGTACGGTTTCTTGCTGATTACAAGTTTCATCGCCTGCGTTCTTGTTATCGG
>NZ_JTEV01000028.1 GCF_000786105.1 Bdellovibrio sp. ArHS | reverse complement strand
GATTCTGCCTCCATAGAACAGAATACGCTCAGAAGTCGTCGTTTTTCCCGAGTCGATGTGAGCCGAGATACCGATGTTTCTGACCATATCAATATTCCACTTTTTGGACATATCTTTACCCTTCGTATTTGGTCGTTAAGTGATTTATCCAAACTCCGCTTCGGAGTCGATTTTAGCCACTGATTTTGTTAACTTTTATGAAAGTATTCGAAGTACCATCAATTACAAATAAGTGCAAAAGAAGATTCTAGGGCCCCTTCTGACGCAATGCTACAAAATTCCTTTGGCGGGGGGTAAAACCTTCTCCTAAATGCCCCCTATGATAACCTCAAAACATGACCGATTTAAAAAGCCTTTTGAAAACCGCCTTCCCCTTTGATTCATTTCGGGGCGAGCAAGAACATATCCTGCAAAAAGTCTGGGCAAACGAAGACTTACTCGCATTAATGCCAACCGGAATGGGAAAAAGTCTCTGCTTTCAGTTCCCGGCTAAGATCCGGGATGGATTGGTGGTGGTCATTTCGCCTTTGATTGCCCTGATGCAGGATCAGGTTTTCAAGGCCGAGGCTTTCGGCATCCCGGCAACATTTCTTAGCTCCACTTTAGGCAAGGACGAAAGGGAGGCCCGGCAAAAACGCCTGGCCCAGGGCGAGTATAAACTTCTTTACGTGACCCCCGAGCGTTTTCGCAAACCCGAATTTTTAAAGGCCATCGAAGGCAGAAAAATTCAACTTCTGGCGGTGGATGAAGCGCACTGTATTTCACAGTGGGGGCATGATTTCCGGCCTGATTATTCACGGGTGGGGGAGTTTCGAAAAATTCTGGGAAATCCGCCCACGCTAGCTTTAACAGCCACGGCAACGCCCGAGGTGCAAAAAGATATTCTCGCAAAACTTTTTATACCCGAGGCGACCCTCATTTCGGCGGGGATTGAAAGAACAAATCTGGGGCTTCATGTTCACGACATTTATGGAATCGACGAAAAGATTCGCGCGATCGTGGGCTTGCGCCATCAGACACCGGGCGCGAGTATCATTTACTGCTCGCTGATTCAGACTTTGAAAAAAATTTCGGCGGCTTTGTACAGAATGAATATTCCCCATCTGGTCTATCATGGCGATCTGTCGCCCCAGGATAGGAAACGCAATCAAACCCGTTTCATCAGCGAAGAAAATCCGCTTATGATTGCCACGCCGGCTTTTGGCTTGGGGATTGACAAAGAAAATGTGCGCCTTCTTATCCATGTGGAAACACCCAATGCGTTGGAATCTTATTTCCAAGAGGTGGGACGCGCCGGCAGAGATGGCAAAGAATCGTCTTGCCATTTGCTCTATGATCAGGACGATGTCACCATTCAGATGGAATTTTTAAAATGGTCCCATCCGGAGCCGGAGTTCATTCGGAAGATCTATCAGCTGATCGAAGAAAAACGTCTTCAGGTGGATCAGGGCGGTTTTGATTTTCTGCGAGAACAAATGAACTTTCGCAATCGCCGGGATTTTCGCTCGGAAGCGGCCGTCAGTATTTTGGAGCGCTGGGGATGTTTGACGAAATCCGATGATCCCTTCCCGTATGCCTGTGTGAGCGCGCCGACGGATGAGCAGTTTCAGACTGAAAACGGTGTCGAAATCTTGAAAGCTCAGAACACCAAACTTTTGAAGATGGTGCAATGGGCGTCCCAGGATTCGACGTGCCGGATGAATCTTATTTACGCCTATTTTGGACATATTCATACAGAGCCTTGTGGAAAATGCGACGTGTGTCGGAATCGAGGAAGTTGATGGGATCTTTTATTTTTGCGGCGGTATTGCTGATTTCACTGAATTCGTTTGCGGTGAAGCCGCCTCTTGAAAAATTAAAAATGCCGAAAGGTTTTAAAATCTCCGTATGGGCGACGGTGCCTGGCGCTCGTTCTTTGGCGCAGGCAGAGGATGGCCGGATCTTTGTGGGCTCGCGCACTGGCGATAAGGTCTATGTGGTGCAAAATGGTAAAGTCTCTGTGGTGGCGGAAGGCCTGGATACTCCCAATGGCGTCGCTTACCGTGAGGGCAAGCTCTACGTAGCCGAAGTCAGTCAGATCAAGGAATACGATGTCGCAAAGCCGATCACCAAACCGTTAAAACCTCTTCGCGTTCTAGCTCAGAAATTTCCCAGCGATACTCATCATGGTTGGAAATTTATTCGTTTTGGCCCTGACGGTAAACTGTATGTCCCTGTCGGAGCGAACTGCAATATCTGTGATCCCCAAAAAGATTATGCCCGTATTTATCGTATCGACGTGAATGGCACCAGCAAGGAAGAAGTGGCCCAGGGAGTGCGTAATACGGTGGGGTTTGACTTTCACCCAACAACCAAAGAGCTGTGGTTCACTGATAATGGTCGCGATTGGATGGGCGATGATCGTCCGCCCTGTGAGGTCAATCGTCTGACGAAGGTCGGCGAGAACTTTGGTTTTCCTTATTGCCACGGAAAAGACACTTTAGACCCTGAGTTTGGCAAAGGAAAAAACTGCGCAAACTACACCGCTCCCGTGGTAGAGTTGCGTGCCCATGTCGCGCCCTTGGGAATGCGTTTTTACACCGGCAAAAGGTTTCCGGCCGAATATCAAAACAGCATCATCTTGGCCGAGCACGGCTCTTGGAATCGTTCGACGCCGCAGGGTTATCGCCTGACCTTTGTGAAGGTGGATGGATCAAATGTACAAAAGACCGAAACCTTTGTAGAGGGTTGGTTGCAAGGGGATTCGGCCTGGGGACGTCCCGTGGATGTGGAAGTTCTTAAGGACGGTTCGCTCTTGGTGTCTGATGATAAAGCGGGGGTGATCTATCAGATCACCTATCAGGGGAAATAATGCACCGGCGGTCATCAGTCGAATTTCCTGATCCTCGTGATACTTTGGCGGAAGGTATTATCGCCGTTGGTGGGCGCCTTGATGTCGGCACCTTGTTTGCCGCTTATTCGCGGGGAATTTTTCCGTGGCCTCAACCGGGGCTGCCGATGCTGTGGTTTTCGCCGGAAAAACGCGGCATTTTAGAATTTAAAGATTTTAAAGTTCCCGAAAGTCTTCGTCGTTTTCGTCGCAAAAATCCGCAGATCCATATCACCGTCAATACGGATTTTCACCAGGTGATCGAAGAATGTTCAAAGCAGCCGCGCCCGGGCCAGGATGGCACTTGGATCATCCCAGCGATGAGACGGGCCTATGTGGATTTCTTTAAAGAAGGTTTTTGTTTTTGTGTCGAGGTTCGCGAAAACAACATTATGATCGGTGGCATCTATGGCGTTCTGGTTCAAGGGGTGTTCAGTGGTGAAAGCATGTTTTATAAAAAGCCCAACGCTTCTAAGATCGCCTTGTGGGCTTTGGTGGAGCTTCTGCAGCAACAAGGGCATCAGTGGATTGATGTTCAGATGGTGACTCCGGTCGTGGCCAGCATGGGTGGTAAGTACGTGGATCGCGAGACTTATTTAAAAATGCTCGAAGAGCGTCACCATGAATTGGGTATTCCCTAGTGTCTCAATCCGAGACAGTGTAGGGCCTTAATTGTTCCTTGATTAAATTCTCGACATCTTAAGCTAGCGCAAAGTGATTTTCCTGCGGCACACCGGTTGCACAATTGTTCTAAGTGCAATTTAAGGAGGTCACCGGATGCGTAAAAGTTGGATTACCAAGAGTTTAATGGCTTTATCCATGCTTGGTCAGGAGTTCGCCTTTGCGCAGTCTCAGGGTACGCAAAGACCTCCCCAATTTGTCCTGTTGGCATTCGATGGTTCCTACAATAATGAAGTGTGGCAATATTCACGCGACTTTTCCAAACATCAAAAGAATCAGGGCGTCGATAGTCGCTTCACTTATTTTATTAATCCTGTTTATTTTTTGACTCCGGATTCGAAAGGAAACTACCAGCCGCCAGGTCAGCGTTTGGAAACCCGCAATGGCAAAACCGTGGCGGTGAAAAATCGGGGTTCCGCCATTGGTTGGGGCGATGACAACCAGGATGTGTCTACCCGTATTGATCACATGAATGATGCTTATCTTGAAGGGCATGAAATTGGCTCGCATGCTGTGGGACATTTTGATGCGGGTTATTCTCAGTGCGCGATGAATCCGTTCACTCGTAAATGCGACCGCGATGCAAACAATAAGATTGTATGGAAGTGGGACCTGCGTTGGTCTGAGGCAGACTGGAAGTCTGAATTTGAACAGTTCTATCGTATCTTGGACAATGTGTTTTCTTTCAATCATCTTCGTCCGACGGCGAAACAAAGCCGCGGTCTTTTATTCCGTCAAGAGATCAAAGGCTTCAGAGCTCCCGTTCTTGGTATCAGTGATGGGTTGTGGCCGAACTTACCCAAATTCGGAATTCAATATGACACTTCGAAAACAAACTTCGAAAACTATTGGCCTCAGCGTAACGAATTCGGGACCTGGAATTTTCCTTTAGCGGAAATTCTTGAGCCCGGTGGCGCGCGCCGCTGGATTTCGATGGACTACAATTTCTGTGTGCGCGATTCCGCACGGGTTTTAAGTGAAGAACCCGAGACGATGAATATTTTGAAGCGCGATGCGCATGGACAGCAAGTGAAAGCCAATAAGGCTCGCGACTGTCTGAACATGGTATCGTCCAAACAAAAGACTAAAGCCAAGAATAACATGATGGCTTTATATCGTGCCTATTTCGACCGTAACTACTATGGAAACCGTGCCCCCTTGCATATCGGACACCATTTCTCTCAGTGGATGGGGGGAGCTTACTTCGAAACCTTCTTTGAATTTGCCAATGAGGTATGCCGCAAACCCGAAGTCAGATGTGTGACTTATGCAGAACTTATGAGCTTCATGAATTCTAAATCTTCTTCTGAGATTGAAGCATATAAGAAAGGAAATTTCGCCAAGTTGCCTCGTCCTAAATCTTTGACGATCGCCCGCCATTGGAATCTTGAGGTTTCCATGACGTCGGATCGCGATAGTTTGAAGTTTTCTTTGGACGGAAGAGATGCTTCCCGTCGTGGTTTGACGCAATTGACGACGGTGAATGGTCAGGTGGTTTCCAACAGTTTAGAGACGAAATTGTCTGAAGTTCGTCGTGTCACCCCGAAAGGTGAGTCCGCGGATGTGCGTATGGCCATCTATGATTTCAGCGGCAAAGAAGTGGCGACGGCGACTTATAAGGTGTTGAATGTTGGAACTAAGGATGAGTTTGTCAGCGAAGAAAATATTGAAGAGCGTTGGACACAAGGTCACTTGCCGGAAGCTCATCAGGGCGACTTGGACTTTACACGAGGACATTAATGAACAAGTGGGCGAAAGCCTTTCTGGGAATCTTTTTAATTCAGATGGCAGGGTGCGGGTTTGATGCCGCACCCACATCTTCTTTTACTTCAAGTCCTAACAATCAAGCGCATGTTATTTATGGTGCAGACTCTATCAAAGACGTTGTTTCCGGAAATATGAATGTGGATTCCAGTGTGGCTCTAATGACTAAAGCCTCGGCGGCCCGCTGGCAAAAGAATGAAAACTTACAAACGGTTCAAGACGTGTTTGGGGCCTTGGGCTTGACGTGGATGGATCAGCCTTCGCTGGCGTTCTGTTCGGGTGTTTTGGTATCTTCTGATCTGGTGTTGACGGCGGGACATTGCCTGGAGCGCATAAAATGTGAGGACCTAGCGTTCGTATTCAACTACCAAAAAGACTCCCAATCGCAAAAGCGTGTCGTTGTGGATTGCCAAGAAGTCGTGGCGGCGAAAAATGCCTTGCATGAAGGATTAGACTACGCGCTGATCCGCTTAAGTCAGAAGGTCGCGACCGCTTCCGTCAAGTTTTCAAAGAAGACTTTGCTGGCAGGTCAAAAAATTTATTCACTAGGCTATCCTTTGGGAAGCTTAAAAAAATATGCGGAAGGGAACGTGCGAGAACTTTGGAGCAGTCCTTCCGTGATCATTTCGAATTTGGATGTTTTCGAAGGCAACTCGGGTTCGCCGGTGTTTGATGCGCAAACGCACGAATTGATCGGGCTTCTTTCCTCTGGCGAAAGAGATTTTGAGGCGGACGAGTCGGAGCCCTCTCAAGACAATCTGAAAGTCTGTGACGATCATGGTTGTACAGGCGAATTTATTGTTCCTATCGAAAAAGTCCTAGCGGACCTGCCTAAATAGACGTACTTTAAGTCCATGCTTCTGATCAGTACCTATAAATTAGAAAAAGCCTTTGCCGGAAAAACTCTTTTTAAAAATGTCAGCCTTGGCATTGAAGAAGGTGAGCGAGTCGGTCTTGTCGGTCCCAATGGGGCGGGGAAGTCCACGCTTTTGCGCATCCTGGCCGGAAAAATGGAAGCTGACGCCGGCGACGTCACAGCGAAGAAAGGCTTGCGTCTGGGATTTTTGGAGCAGACGCCTTTGTTCAGTGAAAATGAAACAATTTTGGATGCGATCTTAAGCAAGTGTGTTGATCATCATGAATCATTGGCGGCGGCCTATGAGTGGATGGCGCGCCTAGAGTTGTCGCAGTTTGGTGAGAGTTTTTTGGTCAAGGATCTATCCGGAGGTTGGCGTAAGCGCGTGGCTTTGGCGCGCGAGCTGGTCTTGGACCCTGAGCTTCTGATGTTGGATGAACCAACGAATCATCTGGATGTAACCAGCATTCTGTGGCTTGAAGAATTTTTATCTCGGGCCCCTTTTGCAACCCTGATTATCACGCATGATCGATTGTTTTTACAAAGGGCCACCAATAAAATTTTTGATCTTGATCCTAAAAATCCCAACTACCTTTTGTCTGTCAAGGGCGGTTACCTTGAATATCTTGAGGCAAAAGACCAGCTTCTACAGGCACAAGAGCAGCGCGAGGTCGTTTTAAAAAACACCCTTCGTCGCGAGACCGAGTGGTTGCGTCGGGGCGCCAAGGCTCGTCAGACGAAACAAAAAGCGCGTATTGAAAGAGCCGGTGATTTGAAAGATGACGTGCAGGAATTGTCGGCGAAAAATGCAGCACGTGTAGCCAGGATCGAATTCAAAGACGCGGAAAGAAATCCGCAAAAGTTGATTGAAGTGGATCACGTCACCAAAGCTTACAATGGCCGAGTGCTCTTTAAGGATTTTTCTTATCTTGTAAACCCGAAAACACGCCTGGCATTGTTGGGGGATAACGGCTCGGGTAAATCCACGTTGATCCGCATTCTTCTGGGTGAGGAGCTTCCTGACACGGGCCGCGTGGCGCGCGCTGATAAGTTGAAGGTGGCCTACTTTGAACAGAACCGGGAAACCTTAAAGCCTAAAGAGTCTGTGTTAAAGAATATCTGCCCGGAAGGCGACTATGTTCATTATCAGGGACAATATGTCTTTGCGCGCAGTTATCTGGAAAGGTTCTTGTTCAATCGCCAGCAAATGGATCTACCGGTCGAAAAACTTTCGGGCGGTGAACAAAGCCGTCTGCGTTTGGCGCAACTGATGTTGAATGAAGCGCAGGTTCTTATTCTGGATGAGCCGACTAACGATTTAGATGTCGGTACCTTGACGGTGCTAGAAGATTCTTTGAAGGAATTTAACGGCGCTGTCATTTTGGTGACACATGATCGTTACTTTATGGATCAGGTCGCGTCCACAATCTTGGCTTTCCACAAAAAATCTGACGGGACAACAAGTCTGGAAAATTTCGCGGGCTACTTGCAGTGGGAAGAGTGGTATGAAGAACAAAAAGAATTGGAAGCTTTAGAACAAAAGAAGGCCAAAGCCGAAACAGAAGTTAAAGCTTCCAGTAAACCGGGAAAATTGTCTTTCAAAGAAAAGTTCGAGCTGGAAAACATGGAAAGCACAATCCTGGGTTTGGAAGAAAAACTCGGGCAGTTGCAGGCCGAGGCAGGCAAGCCCGAAGTCGTTAGTCAGGCTTCGAAAGTTCAGGAACTCTACGCAGAGATTTCCAAGATCCAGGTCGAGTTGGAAAGACTTTACGCACGCTGGGCGGAACTGGAAAAGAAAAGTTCAGGAACATAAAAAAAGGGAGCTTGCAGCTCCCTTTTTTCTTATTTGATTTTATTTAGAATAAATTCGCCTTCAAGCCCATTCACATTGGAAACCCAGGTTCCTTTAAAAGTGTCACCGTCAAGAACGCCGTCTATGGTCGCTTTGTAAGGTGAGGACGGGAAAAGACGAGGAGTTCCCGTCAGGACCAGGCCTGGAGGAGTCGTCTCGCCACGGAACAAACCTGTCAAAGTCAAAGTCGCCGTATTTTTAGGATCATCGGCACGAGTCAGTTCACCAATGATTTTAGGAACAAGGCCTTCTTTCACAACTTGCAAACGAATCTGGAATTGGAAAGCGGCTTTGCCGTCTTTAACGTTGGTGCCCGAATAGACGCCCGCGAAAGACTCATATTGACGACGAAGTCTTTCGTAGAACTCGTTTTCCTCTGTGTTGCCGGGGGCGGATGACTGATTGGAAGAAAGAGTTAAATCCAAAACGCCGATCACGCCTGAAATGGATTTTACTTCTCCGACGATCTTTTGTCCGACAACCTTAGCGTTAATCGTATGAACATCATCGATGCCGGGGGACGCGGCTTCGTTTCTTAAGATCAGTTCGGAAGTCTCGGGAATGTAACGAGCCTTCATATTGAACAATTGCAACTTGTTGCTATTGAACTGAAATTTACCGCGTAAAACAATGCGGTAGCGTTCTTCACCATTGGCATTTGTGCCGGACTCGTTTTCCAAAGTGAAAAGTCTGAGTTCAACATCTTGTTGGGTCACCGTGGTAGTCAGCTTGCCAGTGTAAAATCCAACGACACGGTTGTACGTGCTCAATTGGTTTTGTCTGTCAGCAACTTCCGTCGCGTTGTTATTTGGATTGTCTTTATTAAAAGCACAACCCACGACTCCTAAAAGCGCTGTTGCCAGGATTAGTTTTTTCAACATAGTTCCCCCCAAGTTTTACTTTCCCGTCGCTGGTTCGTCAGGAATGAGTTCGTCTCTGGTCGCGGCCCATTCGTTCAGGGCAATCGCGTAATCACCCAAGGAACGGTAGTACTGGACTTCAGAATCGAAATAATTATTCATCGCTGTAATTAAAATTTGAATATCCGTGCGGCCCTGATTGTAAGAGCGGTTCAGCTCTTGAGAGGCACGCTCGCGGAATTCACGCTGCTTCTTCGAGCTTGTTGCAATCGCATAAGCCGCATGCACTTTGCGTTCCGATTGAAACTCAAGATCCTTCGCTTCCAAAAGCGCACGGTGCAGACGGGTTTCTTCCAGATCTTTGGTCATTTTGCGATTGATGACCGTTTCGTTTTGCAAATCAGATCCGAAGTAATAACGGAAACGAAGTCCCATATAGTATTTCGGCTGAGTTCCTGAAACCACTTCCGAGTAAGAGTTGCCGGCATCTTCGTCGACACCAGTGGTGTAAACGCGACCGACAAAATCCAACTCTGGATAGGAAAGAGATTCCGCTGCCGCCAAAGATTCTTTGGCCGCTTCCACTTTCAGCTTTTGCGCGCGGATCATGCGCAGTTCTTCAATCTTTTTTTCGATAAGCTTGGGAACCGGAGGGATCTCATTTGGAATTTCAAACTTGATGTCCGTTCCCGGCTCTAGATTTAAAAGCGTCAAAAGATTTTCAACGGAGCTTAAGTAGTCGCGCGATGTGGTTTTGACTCTTTGTTCGCGGGTTTCAAACTCGGCCTGCACCTGGGGCAAGTCCCCGGGATTTGAATAACCCAAAGAGGTTTTTCTTTTTACCGCATCAACCAGCTTTTTATAGCGGTCGCGGGAATTCACAGCTTCCTTGAAGCTTTCTTGCGCAACATAGGCGTTCCAAAATTGGCGGATAGCATCCAAGACGACATCTTCCAATTCATTCGCTCGCGCGACAGTTTGCGATTCATAAGTCAATTCGGCGGCATTCACATTGCCACGGTCCGCAACCCCGAAGAAATTGCCTAAAAGCGCCTGCTCAAGAATGAGCCCCGCACTGTCCAGAGTCTGCTGCGCGGGAGGAGGATTGGTAGCAAAACCATCCGTATCGGCTTTTTGCGAAAGACGGCTAAGTTCCACACCCAGAAGTGTTCCGGAGGTGAAATTCTTTTGCAGACTGGCGGTGGTTTTGTAGCGCTCATACTTAGTATTCGCGGCCGTGGATGACTGTAACAGGCCCACGGATTTGTCGTACTCAAAGCCGGTTTCAACAGTCAAATTCCAGTCATATGCAGACAAGGCCTGAACCGGGGTCAAACGCAATGTTTGATAGCGAAGATTCACCTCTTTGGTTTTAGAGCCTTGCTTTAAAACCAGTTCGGCCACGTTTTTTTGCGATAAAGTGATTTCCTTGGGAGCTTGGGCGTAAGCTCCTTGCATAGCTGTCGTACTAAGAAGAGCAAGAAATGTTTTTACCATGTGACTTTTGTTCCTAACTCGAAGTTGTCGCGTTGAAGTGCGATTTCGTTGCTGCCTTTAAGATTCTTTTGAGACCATTCTGTAAATACCGACCATTTTTTTGAAAATGCGAAGTCCAATCCGTAACCCCAAGACTCAAAGCCCGCCTGTTTTGAAAAGGCCGCAAAGTCGTTAGAGCTGGATTGTGTGTAGTTCACGCTGCCAAATTGCGGCGACACCGTCAAAGACAACCATTGCAACTGCTCCCAGGAGAGGGTCAACAGGGGACCGCCGCTGAAAATCATCGTGTTCAAACGAGCGTCGTCAATGTCATAGCCTGACTGCAGTTGAACGTCGGTTTCCTGTGAGCTGAAACCCGCTTTGGCGCGCAGACCGAACTTCCAAAGAAGAGCCTTTGTTTGCAGCGGGTGACTGAGGACTCCCAACTCGATACCAGGCATGAAGGTTTGGCTGTTATTGGCAAGGTTGAAGGTGCCGGCGCCCTCTTTTGTGACGTTGCCCTCGGCCTGAAAAGTCTGGCCAGTAAAAGCGGCGAAATAAGACCAGGGGCGTGTCACCACTTCTGGGCGCGGATCTTTAAGTGTCAGCATTCCAGAAACTTGCGCGTCGCTGGCTGAAACCTGGTTTTTACTTTCAGATTGTGCTTCTTGAATGGCCTTTTCGCGCAAAGTGGGTTCCGGAGCAAGGGGGGCTTTGATTTTTGATGTGCTTTGAGCCGCGCACACACCTGCTGAAAGTGTAAGAGCCAAAAGAAGCGATAGTTTCATGATCCCACCCCTTGATACTACTGAACTTAGTTTAAATGCGGCGTCAGGAATAGCCGCCGTCCCCCGCGCTGTCAACACTTCCATTAGCCTCCTAAGGGGGCCAAATTTTTATTTGATTTCAAGGCTTTGCAGGGCGTCCTGTCGTGAATTTCGTAATGACTATTTTACATTAATTCCCTAGATTCCTTTTTGGTGAGGTCTGAATGAAGCTTTCTGATATTTCGATTAAGAATCCCGTTTTTGCCTGGATGTTGATGTTTGGTCTGATGATGTTCGGGCTGATCTCGTTCTCAAGAATGGGCGTGAGCCAAATGCCTGACGTCGATTTCCCGACGGTGAACGTGAGCGTTACATTGGACGGCGCGGCACCGGAGGTCATGGAAACCCAGGTCGTCGATCCTATTGAAAGTGCCTTGATGACGGTGGAAGGGATTCAATCCATCAAGTCCAGCAGTAAAACGGGCAATGCAACCATCACTGTCGAGTTTGACTTGGATCGTAATATTGACGTCGCTTTGCAGGATGTTCAGGCCAAGGTGGCGGCAACTCAGCGCCTGTTACCTGACGACGTAGATCCCCCGACCTTATCAAAAACAAATCCGGATGATCAGCCGATTTTGTGGCTGGCTTTGACTTACGATAAAAACGATCCCGAGTTCATGATGAGCTACGCCCGTGATTATCTGCGCGATCGCTTCACCACGGTCGAAGGGGTCGGGGATATTTTCTTAGGGGGATACACGGACCCGGTCATGCGTGTGCATGTGCGCCCTAAAGATCTTTTGCGTTACAATATCTCTGTCAACGACGTGATGGATGCAGTCAGAAACGAGCACTCAGAGCTGCCCGGCGGCTACATTGAGACGGACAAAAAAACTTTCAACGTGCGAACGATGGGGGAGGCAAAAACGGAAGAAGAGTTCCGTTCCATCGTGATCAGTCGTCGTGCCGGTCTTACGGTGGCAGATCCTACCAATATGGTGAAAATCCATCAGGTGGCGGACGCCAGCATGGGCCTTGATAAAATCACTCGCATGTCCCGCTTCAACGGGCAGCCGGCCCTGGGGGTGGGGATTCGCAAACAGCGTGGAACCAATGCGGTGGCCGTCGCGACAGCAGTGAAATTGAAAATTGAAGAGATTCAGCCCCAGTTGCCCGAGGGTATGAAGATTCATGTGAACTTTGACAGCACCAAATTTATCGAACAGTCGGTGCACGAATTGAATAAGCACTTGATGTTGGCGGTCGTATTAACATCACTTGTCTGCTGGCTCTTCTTGGGCAGTTGGTCGGCGACCTTCAACGTTCTTTTGTCCATCCCAACATCATTGTTAGGGGCGTTCATCGGTCTTTATTTCTTGGGTTATACGTTAAACACCTTCACTTTGTTGGGCTTGACCTTGGCGATCGGTATCGTTGTTGACGATGCCATCATGGTTCTGGAAAACATCTTCCGCTACAATGAAAATGGCCGTGGACGTATCGAGTCCGCGATTCTGGGCGCGCGCGAGATTTCTTTCGCAGCGATGGCAGCAACCGCCGCCGTGATCGCGATTTTCCTGCCTGTGGCCTTCATGAAAGGTATCATCGGAAAGTTCTTCATGCAGTTCGGGGTGACGATTTCTATCGCCGTGTTCTTGTCTTTGGTGGAATCTTTGACGATCACTCCGATGCGTTGTGCGGGTTTTGTTCATCATGGTGAAAGAACCACAAAAATCGGTCGGGCCTTTGAAGCCTTTATGGAGTCTTTAAAAGTCGGTTATGACAAATGGTTGCGCGTGTGTCTTGAACATCGCTGGAAGGTTCTTGTCGGATCTTTGGTGTTTGTGGCGGTCTCATTCGTTTCGATTAAATTCTTGAATAAGGAAATGTCTCCGGCGCAAGATCAAAGTATTTTCATCGCTCGTCTGATGCTGCCCGTGGGAACCTCTCTGGCTTATACTAATGCCCAGACGCTTCAGGCAGAAAAGTGGTTGATGGCCCGTCCCGAAGTTGAAAAAGTCTATGCGGCCATCGGCGGCTTTGGCGGAGGTGTTTCCGACGCCAATACGACCATGATGTTCGTGACCTTGAAAGAAAAACATCTTCGTGGAAAAGATCCGGCTTCGGGCAAAGTTCTGTCGCAACAGGAGTTCATGCAAGTTGCCCGTAAAGAGCTGGCGAAAATTCCTGATGTGCGCCCGGTCCTGATGGATTTATCACAGCAAGGGTTTTCTGGAGGCCGAGGTTATCCGATCGAGTTTACTCTTTTAGGATCAGACTGGGGCAAGCTTGCAAAATACACCGAACAAATGATGAAAGAGATGGAAAACAGCGGCCTGATGGTCGACGTGGATTCCAACTATCTTTTGGGGATGCCGGAAATTCAAGTACAGCCAGACCGCGTGGCAGCGGCTCAGCACGGCGTGAGCATCAATTCGATTGGTTCTACCGTGAATGCGCTGATCGGCGGCGTGAAAGTCGGCGAATATCCGCAAGGTGGCCATCGCTATGATATCAAAGTGAAGCTTTTGGATCAGGGCAAGCCCATGGATGAAATCAAAACTTTATTCGTGGGTAACAGTCGCGGAAATCTGATTCCGCTTCCACGTGTGACTAAAGAGGTGGAAGGTTCCAGTCTGCAGTCGATTTCGCGTTCTAATCGTCAACGGGCGATCACGATCACCGCGAATATGAAACCGGGCGTTTCCCAACAGGCGGCCATGAATTTCGTGGAAGCTGCCGCGAAAAAAATGTTAGAGCCCGGCTATATGATTGATCAGGGTGGAAGCTCGAAGACCTTTAAAGAGTCTTTCCAAAGTTTGATCTTTGCGTTGGTCTTGGGCTTGATTATTGCCTACATGGTTTTGGCAAGTCAGTTCAATTCATTTATTGATCCAGTCACGATCCTGATGGCCTTGCCATTCAGTTTCAGTGGAGCTTTCTTCGCGCTTCTTTTGACGGGGCAGTCGTTGAACATGTTCTCGATGATTGGTTTGCTTCTTTTGATGGGGATCGTGAAGAAGAACTCGATTCTTTTGATTGAATTTACCAACACCGTGCGGGATCGCGGAACCAGTGATGCGAAGGCGGCGTTGATTGAAGCTTGTCCGATTCGTCTGCGTCCTATTTTGATGACGTCGATTGCGACGATTGCAGCGGCGATTCCATCGGCGACGGCGACGGGAGCGGGTTCTGAAACCATGCGACCTATGGCGATCTGTTTGATCGGTGGTGTCCTTGTTTCGACCGCGTTGACTTTGTTTGTTGTTCCGGTGGTTTACTCTTTAATGGATAAGTTTAAAACCCGCGATGAAGTTCGTGAAAAGACCAAGCAGGCATTTGCGGCGGTCGGCAATGAGGCTTTGGACGTTTAAACTGGACCACTTGCCCCGCGCTACAACCAGACTCCTGGATCAGTTTCTAGGACCACAGTACGGAGCGCATAGAAAGGCTGCCCATCTGGTAGCCTTCAAAGGGGTAAGAGATTCGATCTTCGGGGACTGTGGCTCCGTAACAGTAAAGAAGTGGCAGATAGTGTTCGGGCGTGGGCACGGACATCGAAGCCACTTCGCCTAACTTTTTTTCGTATTGAGTTAACAGAGTTTCGTCTTTTTCTTCCAGGGCTTTCTTAATGGCCAGATCAAACTCTTGGGCCCAGGGGTAAGCGGCATTGAGCTCTCTCCAGTTGATCACGCGTAAATTGTGAACGATGTTTCCACTTCCCAGAATAAGTACGCCTTTTTCGCGCAGACTTCGCAATTGACGACCGATTTCCAGGTGTTCCTGCGCAGTTTTTGTCACATCCAGACTAAGTTGATAGACGGGAATGTCTGCTTCAGGAAACATGTGCACCAGAACAGACCACGTGCCGTGATCAAGGCCCCACTTTACCGTCAGCTCAGAATGTGGAACCAGAGCCTGTGTTTCTTTCGCTAAAGCCAAAGGGCCGCGCGCCGGGTATTGCATGTCAAACAAGGCCTTAGGAAACCCATAGAAGTCGTGAATTGTCGGAGGAGTTTCATGGTAGAGCACCTGCGTGCCGCGGGTTTCCCAGTGAGCCGAGATAGATAAAATAGCCTGTGGCTTGGGAAGTTTATTCCCAAGCTCCTTTAAGGACTCCGTGAAGGGATTCAAGTCGAGGGCGTTCATCGGAGACCCGTGACCTACAAACACCACAGGCATTTTCATAAGATTAACCTTTCTTTTCGATCGGTTTATTGGCTTCAATCTTAATAATCAAAGTCACTTCATCACCAACTACAGGGCCGGCTTCGACAGCTTTGCTCCAGGTCAAACCGAAATCTTTACGGTTGATCAGGCCGCTGGCTGAAAACGCCACTTTGTGATTTCCAAACGGATCGTTCACATCACCCAGATATTTTACATCCAAGGTCACTTCCTTAGTTTTTCCTTTTAAAGTCAAATCGCCAATCAATTTCAAATTGTCAGCGGTTCCGACAATTTTCTTTGTGACAAATGTCATTTTTGGATTCTTGGCAACGTCAAAGAAGTCAGGGCTTTTTAAGTGATCGTCACGGTCTTTGTTGTCCGTGTTGATGGTGGCAACGTCCACGTTCAAATTGGCCTTGGATTTTTCCAGCTTAGGATCAATGACGATAGAGCCATCGAATTTGGTAAAACGTCCTTCCACTGTGGCAATCACCAAGTGAGGAATTTCAAATCCGATCTTAGAGTGGGCGGCGTCAATGGCGTAAGTTCCCGCAGGGATTGTTTTGGCGAAAGATGTGGCGCTGATCAAGGTTACAAACGCGCTGAGTACTAACTTTTTCATAATGTGTTCTCCTTTTATTTAAGTCCGTTAAGACCTGTTTAGTATCGTGTGATTTTGATTATTGCGTAAGGTGACAGTATCGCGATAGACTGTTGCACATATGGAACAATTAGATTTAAACCAAATCCGTACCTTTGTGAGACTAGTTAAAACCGGAAGCTTCACGAAAACCGCGCAGTTAATGCGCCAACCTAAATCCCGGATCAGTCGCAAGCTGGCGGCCTTAGAAAAGGATTTGGGCGTGCAGTTGATTTATCGAACGACGCGGCAATTCCAACTGACCGAGACGGGACGCCAATTCTATGAGCGGGCCCAAGGCCTGATCGAAGGGCTCGAAAATTTATCCAACGAAGTCAGTGAAGCGACCGCCGAAGTTTCGGGTCTGATCAAGGTGACGGCTCCGGATGACATGGGCGTAAAAAATCTGCCCCCGCTTTTGGATGAGTTTTCGAAAATCTATCCGTTGGTTTATTTTGAGCTGCATCTAAGTCAGGCTTATGTCGATCTGGTGAAAGAGTCTGTGGATGTGGCGATTCGCGTGGGCGTCTTGAAAGACAGTTCCTTGAAGGCGCGCAAGGTGGGCTCGGTCAAAAACATCTTTGTCGCGACTCCGGGTTTTTTAGAGCGTTATCGCGGCTGGGAGGAACTTTCACAGCTCAGCTCTTTGCCGTTTGTGGGAATGTCAGGCAAAGGCATCGAGGTGCTGCGTGCGTCGGATTCGAAGAAAGTGGACATTAAACCGAATTATATCTTTCGCGCAAATAATCCCGGGGCGCTGGTGGAGTTCGCGCTGTTAGGGAAGGGGATCGCCTTTGTTCCTGAATTTTTGTGTATGGATCACTTGCGATCGGGGCGCCTAGTGCATATTCATAGAAACCTTCGCGGGCCCGAAGTGCCGATCAACATCGTGACGCCGGATCAAAAAGAGGTTCCGCTAAAAATCAAAAAATTCACGGAGTTTATTGCTAAGAGATTTAAAGAGACGTTGGCGCCATCTTAAAAAAGAGCCAAAAGCATTTTGTAAAGGCCGACATATTCGAAGCGCAAAAGGCTCCAGACGGTGCCACACCATAGCGTCGCCAACAGTCCCATCATCACCAGTTGGGGCAAGTTGGCCAGACTGATATTGGGACGGGTGCGATTTAAAAGGCCGTCGATTTCACTGCGTTCCTGGTTTTCTTTAAACTTCCGAGCCAGGCCCTGAGCCAGAACAATTCGTTGAGACATTTCCAGCTTATAGAAGTGGACTCCCACCAGCGTGCGCGAGTCCGAGATGTTTTCCAATCGCGTGACGATGCCATAACACGCCATTTGTTTTGCTCCGGGCGGAACAAATTGAATTTTAACGACTTCTCCTAACAAAGGACAAAGATCATCGGGCGCGGTGAATGCCAGGCCGGTTAACGAGACATTTTTGATCTCGGTCCCTTCTTCCCAAGGAACCTGTTTGGGACCCGCGACACGAATCAGACTTTCGTCCTCGGTGTCGAGAATGTATCGCGGAGATCTGCCATGATAGCGAGCTAGACTGGTCATATCTGACTTTTCGGAAAAATCACTCGACGTCTGAAGAAGCTTTCGCGTATTTCGCAGGTGATTCTCAAACTGAAACACTCAACTAGAAGTGCTTCCAGCCTTTAAATTCGCTAATTTCTTTTTTCGAATGTTTATCACTTAAAAACACGCCTTTTTCCTCTGTAAACTGGCCGACCAGATGCCATTTCGAAAAGTGGCCATACAGATCTGGTGAAATGGCGATAAGCAACTCGTAGTCTTCGCCACCCCAAAGTACAAAATCCGTTGCGTCTTGGTGGTGCAGGCGAGCCCACTCTAAAGTGTCTGCGTGAAGAGGAAGGTTTTCTTTGAATAGAACCAGTCCTGCGTCAGCGGGAAGCATGCGCAGGCCATCGTTGATCAATCCGTCACTGCAATCCATCATTGCATGAACCTCAAAGCGTCGCTCCAGAAGGTCCGGCACTAAATCCAGACGGGGTGTGGGGCGCCGATGTTTCATCTTGGCTGCCAAGAAGCCCGGTTGATTTTTTTGTAAGGCCAATAATCCTATGTAGGAAAGCCCCAAGGGGCCGCTGCTTAAAAGAAGATCTCCGACACAGGCGCCTTTGCGCGTGAGAGGTTTTTCACAAGAACCGTGGACACTGACGTCGATAATCAGTTTATCTTCGGAAAAGGTCAGGTCACCGCCGACGATTTCACATTGTGTGTTGTCTGCTAGTTGGGCCATGCTTTTATAAAAATCGTCAAGCCAAGATTCCGTTAGTTTCTTCGGCAAGGCCAAAGACACTTGGACGAAGTGAGGTCGAGCTCCCATGGCAGAAACGTCGCTCAAATTCACGGCCAGAGCCTTGTACCCGAGGTCTTCAGCTGAACAGTAGTCGAGTCGAAAGTGGACATTTTCAACCATCATATCCTGGCAGATCACGGAATAGCCGGGAAAGTTTTTAAAGACAAAGGCGTCATCGCCCAATGGAACCACAGTGTGTTCATTAGGCCGTTGGACCCTGTGTCGGATTTTATCTATGAGTGTCCATTCTTTCGGTGTATTGCGCATGCCGTTTTCCTGGGAAGACATTGCCAAAAAATTGGCTTTATTGTGAAATAGACTAAGCAAGAGTCAAGGAGGATTCTTTGAACACGCCGAAAGTGGCTTCGCCGAAAAGAACATCTAAAAAACAGTCCACGCGCAAGCCGAAGGTTGTTGAACATCCTCTGTCATCTGAAAGTCTTTTTTCCAGTCGTGAAATTGGCTGGCTGAATTTCAATCGTCGCGTTTTGGCCGAGGCCGAAGATGCCCGCAACCCTCTTTTAGAGCGGGTGCGTTTTCTAAGTATCTCCGGCTCCAATCTGGATGAGTTTTTCATGAAACGTGTGGGCGGCTTAAAGCGCCACGTGGCTTATGGAATTTCCCCCAAGTCTGCCGATGGAAAAACGCCGCTGCATCAGTTGCAGGAGATTCGACAAGTTGTCATTCCGATGCTGCAAGATCAGGCGCAGTGCTTTAGTAAAAACCTGAAGCCTGCTCTGGAAAAAGAAGAGATCTATTTGCTTTCCTGGAAAGAACTGTCGGAAAAGGAAAAAGAACAGGTCAAAAAGTACTACCATAAAAATGTGTTCCCTGTTTTGACGCCGCTCTCGGTGGACCCGGGGCATCCTTTTCCTTTTATCTCCAATCTGTCGATTTCCTTAGGGGTGACCTTAAAGCCGCCTCATAACGAAGAAAAACTTTTCGCGCGGGTTAAAATCCCTAAGGTTTTGCCGCAGTGGATTCGTGTGGACCCCGAGTCTTCGGTGTATCGTTTTGTCAGCTTATTGGAAGTGATCAAAGAAAACTTGGCCGATCTTTTTCCATCGATGCAGGTTTTAGATGTCATGCCTTTTCGTCTGACACGAAATGCGGATTCCGATCAGGATCAGGAAGATGCCGAAGATTTGTTAGAGGCCATCGAAGAAGAACTGCGCCAACGACGTTTTGCCGAGGTGGTGCGATTAGAACACGGGCCGAAGCCAGATCCCTGGATGCTGAAGTTTCTGATGGAAGAGTTAGAGCTGACGGAAGATGATATTTACGAGTTGCCCAGTATGCTTGATTTTACGGATCTGGGTATTATCGCGGATTTGAATCGTCCTAAGTTGAAGTTTGAACCCTATACACCCGTGGTCAGTCCCGCCTTTGCCGAAGACGGCGCGGGGATTTTCAATGCGATCAAGATGTCAGATCAATTGGTGCACAATCCTTACGAGAGCTTTAAAGCCTCGGTGGAAAGTTTCATTCGCGTGGCTTCGGAGGATCCGAAGGTTCTTGCTATTAAAATGACTTTGTATCGTACCGGGGACAACAGCCCTTTCATTAAAGCTTTAATTCGCGCCGCCGAACAGGGCAAACAAGTCGTCTGCCTGGTTGAGCTGAAAGCGCGTTTTGATGAAGAGCGAAATATTTATTGGGCAACAGAGCTGGAAAATGCTGGCGTTCACGTGGTCTATGGAGTGGTGGGTTTGAAAACGCACGCGAAAACGGCTTTAGTCGTGCGGCAGGAACAAGAGGGACTGAAGTGTTACGCGCATATCGGAACGGGAAACTACAATGTCACGACGTCACGTTTTTACACGGACTTGGGACTTCTGACTGCGCGCGAAGAGATCACGAGCGACATCGTCGAATTCTTTCATTATCTGACGGGGCGTTCATTAAAGAGCAACTATCAGAATCTGTTGATTGCGCCCGTGAATATGTTCACGCGTTTTAAGGCAATGATTGAGCGCGAGGCCGAGCACGCCAAACAGGGGAAGCCCGCGCAGATCATCGCGAAGTTCAATAATTTTGAAGAAAACGACATCGCTGTTGCGCTTTATGCGGCTTCGCAAAAGGGCGTGGAAATTGACATGATCGTTCGCGGTTTCTGCTGCCTTCGTCCCGGCGTCCCCGGGATGAGTGAACGCATTCGTGTGAGCTCCATTATCGGTCGATTCTTAGAGCATTCGCGACTTTTTTACTTCCGTAACGGCGCAAAGGACCCGATCGACGGCGAGTTTTATCTGGGGTCGGCGGATTGGATGTATCGCAATCTGCATGCGCGGGTCGAAGCCATTGTGCCGATTTTGGATCGGAATTTGAAGGAAAAGTGCTGGGAGATTTTGAATCTCTGCGTGAAAGAACAACGTCAGTCTTGGCAGATGAACTCGGATGGCACCTACACACGACGCAACTCTACGGACGTGGGAATTCATCAAACTTTGATGCAAATGGCGAAAGCACGCGTTACATTGGTTGAGGAAAGTCACTCAGGGGCCGATTAACGTGGAACTTATCATCATTCGACATGCCATAGCAGTAGAGCGCGAAGAATTCAAAAAGAAAGGCTTGGAGGATCACTTGCGTCCTTTGACTTTAAAAGGCCGCAAGAAGATGCAAAAAGTCTGCGTCGATTTAAGAGATCACGTTAAAGAGCTGGATCTGATTGTTTCAAGTCCGCTCACGCGGGCTCGGCAGACGGCCGAGATCATTTCGCAAATTTATTTTGAAACCAAAGTTGTCGAAGCACCAGAACTTGTGCCTCACAGTCCTCCACAGGCCTTTTTGAAATGGCTGCGGACGCAAGTCCGCCAGCAAAAGCGTATTGCGATCGTGGGGCACGAGCCTCACTTGAGTTCTTTTGCCAGCTATATGTTGACGGGGAAAACGGAAAGTTTCATTGATCTGAAAAAAAGTGGCGTCATTGCCTTAGAGCTGGAGTCGTTTGCCCACGCAGAAGCGGGTGCCGCTCAATTACTGTATTCAATTCCGCCCAAATTTCTTATCGATTAATTTCAGTTGGATTTAGCCATATCCCAAATAAGACCGTCACGCAGACCGACGCTGGGGATAAGAATTTTTTGGGTTTCCGCCTGGCGCATGATGGTTTCCACCAACATTGCTGCCGGGACGATGACATCGGCCCGATCAGGACGCAGCTTTAACTTCTCGATGCGTTCTTTGACTTTAAGAGCGCGCAGCTTGGTGATGATCTCGGAAAGTTCTTGCAGGGTTAAAAAAGTATGAGGGCTTTTTTTCAACAGGTCCACTTTCAGCTTTCCCAGGCACTCGAGGTTTCCGCCGGTTCCAATTGCAAAGTCCACAGGGTCGTGGTCACAGTTTTTATAAATATGCTCGCCAAGGTCGGCCAAAAATTCGCCCAGGACAATATTCAGATGGCTTTCGTCGAGTTTTCTTTTGGTGAGGTTTTCTAAAACCCGCACGGTGCCCATCGGGAAAGATTTTGTTGCCATCATTTTATCACCTTTGGAAAAAGTGACTTCGACGCTTCCTCCGCCGATATCGATAAGCATGCTTTTTTTATGGTCCAGGTCGATTTCGTTGCGAACCGCCTGATGAATCAGGCGCCCTTCTTCGGCACCATCGATAATTTCAATTTTAACTCCAGAGCTGCGGAAGATTTCATCCACAAAGTGTTGTCGGTTTTTGGCTTCTCGGCAGGCACTTGTCGCCACAGCCCGGCAGCGCTGAACACCTTCTTTGTGATTGGTTTCGGCATATTGATGAAAGGCGGCTTTGGCACTTTCAATCGTGCCCGGGGTGATAAGGCCTTCCGTAAAAACATCATGGCCCAGACGAACGGCAGCCCGGAATTTTTTTACTACATGCAATGTCGGGGAGTCAGAAGAAACATCCGCAATCATCATGCGAATAGCGTTAGACCCAATATCTATGGCAGATAAACGACGTGACACAGTAAGCTTCTCCATCCTTGGCATTAGTATATAAAACTGGCAGCATAAGAGGCATGAAAAAATACAGCGGAGCCTTATTATTTTTGCTTTTTGCCTCTTTGCAGGCAAAGGCCTTGTCGGACATAGAGATCTCAGGGGAGGTCGACGTCACCGCTTCGGTTTGGCAGCTTCCTACCGGCGAGCGCGGTAACAGCGCCTTCAATGTTCCCAGCCTGTTTTTGGATCTTGAAGCGCCTTTAAAAGACGACAATTTGTTGGTTTTGACTTTGGAAGGTTCTGAGCAGGAAGTAAATTCGGAAGAGCGTTTCGAAATGCGTGTTCGTGAGGCTTATCTGGATTTAGTGAGCGAATTTTCAGGAATGCACGCCCTGCGCGTCGGGTTGATCCCGCAGACCTGGCAAGAGGCGCAATATGAGCAGTATGGTTATCGTTTTTTAGGGACGGATGCCTGGGCGCCGACAGAAAAATGGAAGTACCTGAATTATTCTGACTTGGGATTTTCCTTCATGTCGCAACTTCCTCAGGATTGGGGCGAATGGGCTTTTAATCTTGCCAATGGGGAAGGTGCTAACGAAAAAGAAAAAGGTTCTCACAAAGAAGCGGCCTTATTTGCCCGCTTCACCTTGTGGTCGCCTTTAAGTGTTTCATTTAATTACGTCCGAGGAAGTTACGACAAATATTCTGGCAGCATGGCTTTGAAAGAACGTATCCAGGCTTTGCTGGAATATCAAAAAGAGGAAAGCTGGTTGGCTGGTCTGGAGCTTTTGCTGACGAAAGATCCCGCGGATGCTTTGAGTGATTACAAAATGGCCGAAGGCGTGGACGTCACGGATTTTCTGGGCCAATCTGTCGACGGTCGTGGTGCCAGCTTTTATACCGTCATCAGTACCGGGCCTAAGGCAGAGGTTCTGCTTCGTTATGACTACTTGGATGCGCTGGCCTCTGAGGACGGCAAGGATTTGCAGACCGTCATAGTGTCTTTAGGATATCAGGTGACCGAGGATATCAAGGCGGCCTTGGCGGTCGACCACACTCGTTATGCTGAAAACTATGCGCCAGGAGTGCGGGATCGCTCCAAAGTTGAGTTGGCGGCGCAAGTTCTCTTTTAGATGTGTTAGGATTCTGTTAGAATCCAAAGAGATGCCGTGTTAAGCGGTGCTTTTATTTTGTAAATAACTATAACCAAAGCCAAGTGCTGGATTGGAATGCCATGGAAAGAGCGATTGATACTCTTATTGAAGACCTAAAAAAGATGATTCTTCTTATGGGTGGTCATGTGGAGAAATCTTTGGCCCAGGCGACGGCAGCCTTGCTGTCGAAAGACCTTTCAATGTTTGACGGCGTTCACGCCATTGAAAAACTCGTCAACGAAGATCACGTCAAGGTCGATAATGCCTGTATGCAGCTTTTAGCGAAGCAAGGTCCGGTAGCGAAGGATCTGCGTCTGATTCTATCAGTTATTAAAATTAATAACGACCTTGAAAGAATGGGCGATCAGGCAGTGAACATTTCATACACGGGCAAAGATTATTTAGGCCGCAGACCTATTCCGGCACAATTGGGCGACATTCAAAAAATGTCCGAGATTGCCGGGCGCATGGTCAAGGGTTCACTGGATAGCTTTGTTCGCGGGGACATTGAGCAAGCGAAGCAGATTTTGATGATGGATGATGAAGTCGATCATCTGAAGAACAAAGTTTTTAAAGACTGCCTGGCTCATATGAAAGCCCACTCAGAAGATGTCGAGGCGGGTTTGGATTTGATTTTAATCGCAAGAAATTTAGAGCGTTTAGGCGACCATGCAACGAACATCGCTGAAGACGTGATTTTTGCATTTACAGGTAAAGACGTGCGACACGGGGGCAAGTTTGGCTGACAATTCGATTCAAGTGCTAGTGGTGGAAGATGAGCAGGAAATCCGCGAGCTCATGGCCTTGCATCTTTTAAGACAAGGTTATCGCGTCACCGAATGTTCGTCGGCTGAAGAAGCACTGAACGAAATGAATCGCCAAAACTTTCACGTCTATGTTCTGGACTGGATGCTGCCTGGGCTTAGCGGCGTTGAAATCGTAGAAAAAATCAAAAGCCAAAATTCTCAAACTTCAGTTCTGATGGTCACGGCGAAAGCGGAACCTCAGGATATTGTGGCGGGACTGGAAAAAGGCGCGGATGACTATCTGACGAAGCCTTTTAACCCTTCTGTATTTTTGGCTCGGGTGAAGGCCCTTTTAAGAAGAACTCAAGTGGCGGCGGCCCCTGCTTCAGACCAAAATGACGTCGTGTTGTCTGGATTGCGTATTAATTTTAAAACTTATGAGATCTCCTATAATGGCGAGCCTCTTCATTTAACTCCGTCCGAATTCAAGCTTTTAGGGACTTTGGTACAGAATCAGGGTGTGGTTCTTACCCGGGAACAGTTGATTGAGAATATTCAGGGCGAAGGCATCAACGTCGTTGGACGCACTATCGACACCCACGTTTTTGGATTACGCAAGAAGTTAGGCGAGTGGGGCGATCGAATTGAGACTATCCGAGGTGTGGGTTATAGGGTTAAAGTAGATTTCGCATGAAGCGATTTGTAAGATTCCCTTGGCGCGTATATTGGAAATTCTTTTTTATTCAACTGGTGGCCTTCAATGTTCTATTTGTAGGTGTCATCTCGGTCATTGATATTCGTTATCGGGTTCGTCCCTTTGTCTATAATGAAGCCCTTTTAAATTTCTTTCTGTTCAGTTTATTCGTGGCGGCTCTGACGTCGTACCGCTTTGCGCGACCGATTCATAGGATGATCCTGAAAGCTTTAAGAATTTCCAGCAAACGCACTTACGGCGACCTTGTTGATCCTCAGGAAGATGATCTGTTGGACGATGAGGTTGACGATATTTCTGAGCTTGATGTGGCGCTGAACCACATTCATCGCAAGATGAAAAAACGCAAAGCTCAATTTCTTCAGGCGCAAGAGGAATCTCAGGCCTTCATGAGTGCGGTGGCAGAAGGCTTGGTCAGCGTCAGTCTGGATGAAAAGATTCTTTATTTCAATTCTCAGTTTGCGGCGCAGTTTATTCCGCCGAGTCTGGTGAATTCTTCGGTTCTGCGGCTTAAAGATGCGATTCGTTCGTCCGATGTGTTGGAAGGTTTTGCGAAGACAATTCAAGAGGGGAAAGTTCAGCGTTTCACTGTCAAGCTGCCCACTTTGGTGGACAATCAGCCCCGTTATTTTGCCGTTTCGGTGAATCCGATTCGCAACGAAAAAACCAAAAACATCTATGGTGTCGTGGGAATCTTTCATGACATCACCGAACTTAAAAAAGTCGAGCAGATCCGCATCGACTTTGTGGGGAATGCTTCTCACGAACTGCGCACACCGCTGACTTCCATTAAAGGTTATGTCGATACGTTGAAAGAAGATGTGCGCACAGGGCAAATTCAACAGGCAGGTAAATTTCTTGATATCGTGTCTCGCAACATCGATCGTCTGATGGATCTGGTGAACGACCTTCTCAGTCTTAGCACCTTAGAGTCCCACGCCGCGCTAAAATTGGAGTTGATCCATCCTTTGCAGATTTCCGAGCAGATTCTGGCAGAGCTGGCTGTTTTGGCGGCGGAAAAGAATATTGCGATTCGTGTGATCGGTGAAGTGCCGCCGTTTATGGCGGATGCCCATAAAGTTGAACAAGTTCTGCGCAATCTTGTTTCCAACGCCATTAAATTCATTCCGTCAGGCAAAACAGTGCAAATTCGCTGGGAAGGTGCTGGCAAAGAAACCGTAGTTTTACGTGTTATTGATGACGGGCCTGGTATCCCTCAAGAACATCTGGATCGTCTTTTTGAGCGCTTCTACCGCGTGGACAAAGGACGTACGCGAGACGCCGGGGGAACCGGTTTAGGCTTGGCAATTGTGAAGCATATTATGCAAAGCCACGGTGGGACGGTGATGGTGAAGAGCGCGCCGGATAAAGGGTGCGAGTTTATCTGCACGTTCCCTTTAAAAACCTAAGTCCTTCCCTTTGGACCCGATCTTGCCATCCACATCGGCGCGTCTTATAATGCGTCGATGCAGTCATTTTACGACCACTTTCAAAAAATCTACGGAGAACGCTGGCCGACACTTTATGAATCGCTGGTGAACAGCGAGCAGCAGGTCGCGCGCCGAAATATTTTAAGTCCCGTGGAAGATCTTTCCGTGAAAAAATGGAGCTCGTTGGCCGAAAAGCCCGAGCTTCCCGGCTGCTATTGGATTCCCGCAGGCCAGTCTTTGCAGCCGGAAAGAAACGCCGACGACCTTTTGGACGTTTACATTATGGACCCCGCAAGTGTTATGGTCGCACGCGCCCTGCAAGTTCAGCCGGGGGATCGGGTTTTAGATATGTGCGCGGCCCCTGGTGGAAAAAGTTTGGTCTTGATTGAGTCTTTGCAGGACGAGGGCGAAATCTTTTGCAATGACCTTTCGCCAGAGCGGCGGGAGCGCTTAAAAAAAGTGATTCAACAGTATGTGCCTCGCCATGTGCGGGACCGGGTGTGGGTCACGGGAAAAGACGGCGTGCAATTCGGTCTGAAGGAAGCCAACAGCTTTGATCGGATTTTGCTGGACGCCCCCTGTTCGGGAGAACGCCATATCCTGGAAAACAAGGCGGCTCAGCAAGAGTGGAGTCCGCGTCGTACCGAACACCTGGCAGCGCGGCAGTACTCGCTGTTGGCGGCAGCCCTTTTGGCGGTGAAGCCGGGCGGTCGCATCGTGTATTCAACGTGTTCCATCAGCCCCAGTGAAAATGATGAAGTGATCCGTAAGCTTTTAAAAAAGAAAAAAGACGCCGTGAAATTAGTGGAGGCGTCTTTAGGTGTCGGGGGAGAGCGCACAGACTATGGCGTAATCTATTTGCCGGACCGTTGTGGCTTCGGACCCCTTTATTTTTCCATTATCGAAAAAACTTAGTTGTCGTTCTTTTGGCGAAACTTGTGGCGGCGATATTCTTCGAGAGTCAGATACCCATACGTTTTTTTGCGGTAGATCTCGATGGTTTCGGCTTCCACATCAGCCAGAACGTCTTCCATAAAATCCAGAGGAATGTTTCCCAGCTTCATCAGTTGAAGGGTGTAAAGATGCACGACCTTATTGATAAAGTCGGGGGTCTTTTCCCGCATGTTCTTTGTTTCTTTTAGCTGGGTCTCGATAATTTTAAGCAGTAAATCTGTGTTCATACAAAACAACTATCGGATTTCCTTTTACGAACCTGAGCATCACCCATAGAAATTTGGTCCAAAGGATGTTTCAATAGACTGATGAAAGCCCTGACCCAGCAAGAATTGCAGCAATTTGTTCACTACTTCGCACCAATATTGGACGGTGCCCAGTTGCAGGATGTCCTGGTCAATGACCGAGGTCTGGCTTTGGGGTTTCGCAAGGATGTGCATTTTTGGATGATTCTGGACCTTGTGCCCAATGCCCCGATGTTGCTGCTTTTTGAGGAAGAATGTCCCTTTAAAAAGGGTCCCAAGACAAAGCCGGTCAGTCTGTTTTTAAATTCGCACGCGAAAAATCTTTATCTGACAAAGATGACGGTGCAAGAAGAGTACGGTCGGGTTGTGAAATTGGAGTTACGTAATTCCTCTTCGGATTGCGAATTGGAAGTGCGCCTGATTCCCAAACAGTGCAATCTGATCGTCAAAGCTCAGGGTAAGCAGATCGCCTGGGAAAAACCGTTGGCGCTGACGCCGCCGCCAAAGGTGGAACAGCCGCCGGTTCCCCGCTCTATTGAAGAGATTCATGAAGAGTGGTTGCAGGAACAGGGCTCGCAGAAAAAGTCGTCTTTAGATCCGGTAGCGCAGTGGGAAAAGCAAAAAGAAAAGGATCTGGCGAAAAAGCGCAAAGCCCTTTCCGAAATTCAAAAGCAAATTGAGAGTGATAAAGAAGATTTGTGGTATGAGGCGGGTCTTTATCTGAAGACGCACGGGACTTTGCAGGTGCCCGACCATCTTAAGTCATGCATCAATGAAAAAGAGTCTTTAAGCTGGAATATCGAACAGTGTTTTGCCAAGGCCAAACAACTCGCCGGGAAAAAGGACGGGGCGCGGGAAAGATTTGACGAGCTTGTCGTCGAAATTGCGCAGCTTGAAAAGTCCCGCTATCAGGACAAGGTCAAGAAGCCCGCGCTTGTGGATTTGATGCAAAAGGCAGAGGCGCGTGGCCGCAAACTGCATCTAGAAAACGGAGCCTTGGCCTATTGCGGGAAATCAGCGGCCGACAATCTTGCCCTGCTTCGACAGGCGAAAGCCTGGGATTATTGGATGCATCTTCGAGATTATCCAGGCGCGCACGCCATTATTCACCGTCAGCGCGACCAATTAATCTCGGAAAAAGAGATTCAGGAGGTGGCCGAATGGGTGGCCAAGGAGTCTCTTTCGGCGAAGACCCTGATGGTGGGGCAAAAGGTCGCTGTGGTGATTGTGGAATGCCGCTTTGTTCGCCCCATCAAGGGAGACAAGCTGGGCCGGGTGACCTATCATTCTGAAAGAACGCTGAGTTTTACCTTGCGTCATACTTAAGGCCTCTTGACTGGTTCTCTGCTGAGTCTAAAATTTCTAAAGTTCATTTTGCAGCAGAGGAGATTCACCATGATTGAAGTCAGAGATCTCACGAAGGATTACGGCCCAAGACGTGCCATCAATAAGCTCAACTTTTCCATTTCAAAAGGAGACGTTGTTGGTTTCTTAGGACCTAATGGAGCTGGAAAATCCACAACCATGAAAATCATCACGGGTTTTATGGCTCCCAGCCACGGAACGGCATCCGTTGCAGGCTATGATGTTTTCGAGAATCCACTAGAAGTTAAAAAGCGCATCGGTTATCTGCCGGAAACCCCGCCCGTGTATGGCGACATGTATGTGCGCGATTATTTGCGTTATGTGGCCGCTCTTAAGCAGGTTCCCAAAAATAAAATTGAAAGTGCCGTGGACATGGCGATCGAAAAGACGAATTTGCATGAAGTGCAAAAGCGTCTGATTCAACATCTTTCCAAAGGTTTTAAGCAACGTGTGGGCATTGCTCAGGCGATTGTCTCTGATCCTGAGGTTTTGATCCTGGATGAGCCGACTGTCGGCTTGGACCCAAAACAAGTGGCTGAGATCCGTGATCTGATCAAGGCTCTTAAGGGACAGCACACGATTATTCTTTCCACGCACATCCTTTCGGAAGTGGAAGCGACGTGTGAAAAAGTCATCATTATCAACAAAGGCCAGATCGTCGTGGAAGACAGCATTCATAATCTGGCGACGATGGAAAAAGGCCAAAGCCGTTTGCACATTCGCTTGCGCAAAGAAGTGTCGGATATGAAGTCGGTTTTGGGGGACATTCAACAAGTGGTCTCTGTCAATTCGGGAACTTCACAAAAAGAATGGAATATCGATGTCAAGGGCGGCGAGGACGTGGTGGAAGCCATTTCTTCTCGCTTGGTGACGAATGGTTATGGCTTGCTGGAACTCAGTCCTTCCAAAGTGGATCTGGAAGACGTGTTCTTGAAATTGACTTACGGAAAAGAACAAGGACGTGAAGTATGAATGGAACTTTGACAATCCTTAAAAAAGAACTCAAAGGCTTCTATGCCAACCCCACTTTTTGGGTGATTTGTTTTTTGGTCAGTTTGGTTTTTAGCTGGGTGTATCCTATTCAGTTGAACTTGTTTGCGCAGCTCTTGACCAACTACGTGATGCAACAGGGTGTCCCGTCCAATCAACTGAATATCCACTATGGAGTTTTCCTAAGGCAGCTTTCCTATTTGAATCTGCTTCTGATCTTCGTCGTGCCGGCGTTGACGATGAAACTCTTTGCGGAAGAAAAAAAGCTGCGCACGTTTGATTTGCTGTTAACCTCGCCGGTGACATCTTTGCAAATCGTCTTAGGGAAATATTTTGCGGCCCTAGGTGCGGTGTTGGGAATTGTCATTTTGGCAATGCTTTATCCTTTGGCGACCTCGACACTGGCAACAATCAACTGGATGCCCTTGATCATTGCTTTCTTTGGTATCTTCCTTGTTGGCGGAGTTTACGCAGCGATGGACTTGTTTTCGTCTTCGTTAACAGAAAACAGCATCGTTGCTTACGTGACCTCGGTGATCTTCAATGTTTCGATCTGGTTTATCGGTATTGGCGCGGAAGTCGTCGACGGTGAAATGGCGCGAAAAGTGTTTGAGCATGTTTCGTTAAGCAGCCATCTTTCAAGTTTGGTGGAAGGCACGGTTCGCACCAATGGTTTGGTCTTCTTCCTAAGCATCATTGTGTTGTTCTGCTTCCTTGCGGAACGCGTTGTTGAATCATCACGTTGGAGATAAGTATGAGCAAACTTGGTAAAATTTCATTTCTCTTTGCTGGTATTTCCCTGGTGTCTATGTCGATCACTCGTTACCTTTTGGGTGATTGGGTGCCGTTTTGCTGGTTGGCTTTAGGGTTGGCTATCTTCTTCCTGGCCTTGGGGCTGATCAAGGATCGCGTCTTCTTCAAAGAGTTCTTTGTGATGAAGACCACGAAAGAGGGCATGAGCATGGGGGTGTTGATCGTCCTGATGCTGGCGGTGCTAGCCGTGGTGAACTATTTGGGCGTCAAACACTATAAAACCTGGGACTTTTCTTCCGCGCAAGCGAACACTTTGTCTGAGCAGTCGGTGAAGCTTGTTAAATCTTTGGACTCGGATTTAAAGGTGCTTTTCTTTTACAAAAAAGGCGTAGAAGGAAACGAAGAAAACCGCCGTTTGTTCCGGGAACTCATTAAAAAGTATCAGGACCAAAGCGCCAAAGTTCAATTGGACTTTGTCGAGGTGAATGAACGTCCCGATCTTGCCAAAGACTATGGTGTCGACAAAGGCAGCGGTGTGGTGTTCTTGGACTACAAGGGTCGACGCAACCGTGTGGAAAGAATTGACGAGCAGGAGTTTACAAGCGCTCTTGTTAAGGTCACGCGCGAAAAGACGAAGACCATCTATTTCACCGTGGGACATGGCGAGAAAGACCTGAATGACGCTAAAGAGGGTTTGGGTTTGGGTTCCCTGAAGCTGATGCTGGAAAACAATCGCTACCTTGTGAAGGAACTGCCGCTGATTCAAAATCCTAAAATTCCCGAAGACGCGGCTGTGATAGTTATCGCAGGCCCGATTCAAGGTTTCCAGGCTTATGAAGTCACGGCTCTTGAAGACTACCTGAAAAAAGGCGGCAGTCTGTTTTTGGCGCTTGAATCCCAGAACCCTGCGGGACTTGAGGGTTTGGCCGCTAAGTTGGGCGTTCAACTTGAAAACAACTACGTGATGACCATCGTTGACACAGTGATGGGGCGCGGGATTAACCAAGGCCCTACGGTGGGTGGGGTGTTCTCGCAGACGAATCAAATCACAAAAAGTTTTGCGCGCAGTGAAGTCACTTTATTCCGTTATCCACAGTCTTTGAAAAAGACCAAAGTGCCTGAGACTATGATTGTGGAAGAAATAGTGAAGACGCCCGTGAACAGCATGGCTTTTCCAAGCATGAAAATCACAGGTGACGGTCCCGAGGGCAGCTTTGCCCTGGTTGACGAAGTGGTGGGACGTTTCCCTGGCACTCCGGAAGACGCGAAGTCTTTTTCCGTCATCGTCGCTGGTGATGTGGATTTTATGTCCAATCAGATGCTTTATCAAAATTTGAATCGTGATTTGGTACTCAATTCGATCGCCGCCCTGGCCAAAGAAGAGAATCTGATTAGCATCACTCCGAAAGATCCAGCGGCGACGCAGATGTTGCTGACGGAAACCAAGTTCGGTGTCTTTTTGTTCGCATTCATTATTCCCCTGCCTCTTTTGCTCTTGGGAGCAAGTGTCGGGCTGTACTTTAGAAGGAGAAACGCCTAATGAAGCTCAAAGGTCGTACGATTCTAGTTCTTTGTCTTTTGGTTTTTGGTGGTTATGCCTATTGGGATTATCTTCGCGATAAAAAGAGCGAAGAAAAGAACATGGAACAAGCCCGTCTGATGACCTTGAATTTTGAACATGTCGATTCCTTTGAGATTAAAAAAGGCGAACAAAAGATTGTCCTAAAACGCAGTGTGGATGGCTGGGAACTGAGCGAACCTTACAAGGATCTGGCGGACAATGTCGTGGCGGATGATTTCGTTAAGAATGTTTTTCCTGAGCGTGTGATCGAAGTGGCGCGCGAAGGCGGTGACATTGATTGGTCGATGTACGGCTTAGATAAGCCTTTAGCGCAAATCACCTTCAAAACCTCGGATGGTCAGGAAAATGTTTTTCAGATCTCTGACAAAAAGAATTTCGAAGACAATACCTTTGCCCGTCGCGGAAATGAAAACCGGGTGTTGGTGGTGAACTCGATTTGGCAATCGCGTGCGAATAAAACAGCATTGGATTTTCGCGACCGCCGGTTCTTTCGCCATAAAATTGCCAGCGTGGATGCAATCCAGCTTAAGAACTCGAAGGGGAGCTTCCAGTTAAAAAGAGTCGAAGGCCTGTGGCAATGGGTGGGCGCACCCAAAGACTATAAGCTGGATCAAAATAAAGTTCGTGAAGCCCTGACGGCGATTTCAGAAGCAAAGGCAGCGGATATTTTGAGAAGTGATGCCAAAATTCCCGCGGGAAAATCCTTATTCACGATGAACTTGCAGCTTGCGGAAAAATCCTGGAAGGCAGAAGTCACCCAGGCCGCAGATCTTGCGATTTATGCGAAGGTGACCGAGCCCTCATTGCAACTGAAAATGGAACCAGGTGCCTTGGACAAGTTTATTAAAATATCACCAGATGATCTTAAAGAAACTCCTCCGGCCAAACCGGAAACTAAAGAGGGTGCGGATCAGCAACAAGCCGGGGCCGGTAAGAAAGAAACAAAATAATGCAAAAGATTGTAGTCAAATCGCCGACACGCGTGGATTTAGCCGGAGGTACACTGGATTTGTGGCCTCTTTATCTGTTCATCAACGGGGCATCTACGGTGAATGTCGCGATAGATATATATACGGTGGCGGAACTGACTCCTCATGCGGATGCAAGCATTGTTCTGGAATCGGCGGATCTTAAGCTAAAAAAGAGTTATTCTAATTTAGTGGATGCTCTGTCTGACACCGATCCGCGCATGGTACTTTTGCAAACGCAGCTTCGCTATTGGATGCCGACCAAAGGCTTCACTTTGAAGACGTCTTCCGAGAGTCCCGTTGGTGGCGGCTTGGGGGGAAGTTCCAGCTTGACCATCAGTTTGATGAAAGCTTTTTCTTTATTCTGCGGCCGGCCTTTTAAAGACATTCATCAAATGGTGCATGCCGCTCACAATATCGAGGCCGAGATTTTGAACACGCCCACAGGAACGCAAGACTATTATCCTGCAGCTTCCGGGGGGATCAATGTTCTTCGTTACGGATATGACGGTATTGAACAAGATGTTTTGAAGGTGGCGCACACGCCGTTGGCTGACAAGTTTATGTTGGTGTATACGGGCAAAGCGCATCATTCAGGCCTCAACAACTTTGAAGTGATGAAAGATTCTGTGGCGAAAGACGCGACCACTCTTCAGGCTTTGCGTGACCTCAAAGTCATTGCAATAGAGACAGAGCATGCCGTGCGCTCAGGCAATTGGAATGAACTTGGCACACTTTTTAAACGGGAATTCGAAGCCCGAGTGCGCTTGGCCCCGGAGTTTTCAAGTCCTGAGATCTCAAAGCTTGCGGAAGTCTCTTTGCAGAATGGGGCCGAGGCTGTTAAAATTTGTGGAGCAGGGGGCGGCGGCTGTGTTCTAGTCTGGTGTCCTCCTGAAAAACGCAAAGGGGTCTCTCAAGCATGCCAAGAAGCCGGCTTTCAGGTGATGGACGCAAAACCCGTCGATCCACTGTAAAGAAAAAAACGACGAAGAAAGCCGCTGTAAAAAAAACGGCGGCGACCAGTGCATCGCATGCAGGTGAAGTGCATCGTTTTATTGGCATTTCGTTAGGCGGCGGGAAATCCGACAAAGCCTGCATTTCAGTTTTAGAGTACTATCCCAAGCACAAAAAAGTTTTTCTATCCCGCCTGGTCGAGAAGATTAAAAGCGATGAAGTTCACTCTGCCGATTTTAAAATTCTGGAAATCATTCAGCAGTATCATCAGGAAGTCGAAAGCGTGGCTTTCGATGTCCCTTTTAATCCACCCTTTTGCCTGAACTGTGTTCCGCATTGCCCGGGCATCGAAGGCTGTCCCGAAGAGCACGTGAAATGGATGTGGGAATACACCCGCAAGCTGCATAAAAAAAAGAAGCCGCGCAAGCTGTTTACGCCTTACACTCAGCGCTGCGTGGAGTTGTTCCTTTCCACCGAATTGGAAGAGCCTTTCAATATTCAGCACGCCATGGGCGCTAATACCGCGCCTCTTTTGGCGCGCGCGATGTTCCTGCGTCGGCGTCTTAAGATGCCTTGTCTCGAGGTGTTTCCGAAACTTTCTGTTTGGCGGGTGGGGCGCTCTTTAAATGTTATGAAAAGTCATTTGCGTTTTCATAAGCACTCCATTGGTGGTGATGAAAGTCGCCGAGAGATTCTGAATGCCCTGAGCACTCATAACGTCGCCTTCGTGTATGATCAGGACGTGAAGCTGATGATTGAAAATAACCATGCTTTCGAATCCTTCATCTGTGCGCTCACGGCCTTTCTTCAGTTCAAAGGCTTGACGGAACCTCGACCTCTGGACTTTCCTCGCCGGGAAGATTGGATCGCCTTTCCCCAGATATCCATTAAGTGGGACTCTTTTTGAAACATAATTCTTGCAATCAGGTCCTTCGCTAAAGCTAGCTCGATTTTTGTTTGCCTCTGTGGCAAAGTGCCTTCACAATTTTGGATGTCTAACCAAATCACACACGGAGGTTTTCAGTGAAATTGGTAAATGTAGTTCTAGTAGCAATGTTGGTAGCTGGTGTCGCTCATGCGCAAAAGAAGAGCGGTCTTTTATCACAAGTTTCTGGCCAAGGTTATGGCTCAGCGGGTTGTGGTTTCGGTTCAATCGTTATGGGTTCTGATGGCAACCAAGTTCTTGCTGCAACTACAAACGGTACTTCTGGTTCGCAAACATTCGGTATCTCTACTGGGACATTGAATTGCCAACAAGACGGTATCTTCAAATCAGGCCGTGAAGTTCCTGCTTTCATCGAAGTGAACAAGTTGGCTTTGGCTAACGATGCAGCTCGTGGACAAGGTGAAACTTTGGCGGGTCTTGCGAACTTGATGGGTTGCAAATCTTCTGCATTGGCTCCTGCGATGAAAAAGAATTACAACAAAATCTTTGTTGAAACAAACATGCAACCTGCAGCTATCGAAGCTAACATCAACGCAGTTGTTCTTCAAAACAACGTTTGTGGTGCTTAATCGTTAGATTTTCTTTTAAAAAGAAATCTTAAAACGCAGTGGCTTCGGCCCCTGCGTTTTTTATTTTTAAAACGAATCTCGCAAAGGGATAGTTCTTGTCAAAAGTCCAGAGAGCCAGAAAGATGGTTCTATGCGTTTTTCAGTCCTTACTTTTCTTTTTTTAATCCCCGGTGTTTCCCTCGCGACAGAAGCGTCTGCGCAAGATCGTGTTTTGCAAATTTCACGCTCACAAAAGCTTTCTGAAGATCGTCAATGGCGCAAACTTTTGCATTTTGAGCGTGACACTTTTTTTGTGCAGGAAAGTCAGATCGACAGCCCCGGCTTCTTTTTTTCGAAGGGCGGAAAAAAAGACCCTGCTGCCGAACTAGAGGCGACAATCGTGGCTTTTTTTCAGGCGCCGCCAACAGATATCAACGAACACGCCCAATGTAAATTTCCCGCCCGCTATCGTTGGTTGAAGGAAAAACTAAAAAATCAAAATGTTCCCTGGAAAGATCTGGTCTGTGACCGCTATCTGGCTTTTGCCAAAGGTCTGCAAGGCGAGTCTGTGTCTTTGGTTTTCTCCAGTTACTATCTGAATAATCCGTCTTCTGCGTTTGGCCACACCTTCTTGCGCGTGAATAAGTCGGCGGGAGCAGACGGTCAACGTCATGAATTGTTGGACTATGGTTTGAACTACGCGGCCGAGTCCGACACCAACAATGCTTTCTTGTATGGATTCAAGGGGCTTTTCGGTTTGTTTCCAGGTCAGTTCCGCTCGATCCCTTATTACTACAAGGTGCGTGAATACAACAACGCCGAATCACGCGATCTGTGGGAGTACGAACTGGATATCAAACCTGCGGCTGTTGAAATGTTGATTGCCCATGTCTGGGAACTTGGACCTGCGCAAATTGACTACTGGTATCTTACGGAAAATTGCTCTTATCACATGCTTTCGATTCTTGAAGCCGCCGACCCCCAAGTGGATGTGCTGGCGCACTTGGATCACTATGTGATACCCGCGGATACGATTCGCGTTCTATGGACTAAGACATCTTTGGTGAAGAGATATAAATATCGACCTTCGATTCGTCAGGTTTATTTTGAACGCGGCAAACTTTTGAATGAAGAGGAAAAAAACGAGTTTGCCGAGCTGGTTCACCAGATTCGCACTCAGGATGAAATTTATTATGGTCCCTCTTTTCAGAAAAGATCTTCAGAATCTCAGGCTCGTATCTTAGATGCTTTTATCGACTTTATTGACTTTCAATACTCTAAAGAAGTGCAGGAGGCGGGCCGCGAAGCTCAGCTCAAAATGCGTGTTCTGGGTAAGCGCAGTGAAATTTCTGTGCAGCCTCAAGACATTCGCATTGATCCGGTTCCGGAAGAACGGCCGCATCTGGCGCATTCCTCAGGACGCTGGGGGATGGGCTATTCACAGGATACTGCGGATAGAAGTTGGACGTTGCTAACGCATCGATTTGCCTTGCATGATCGTTTGGACCCTGCCTGGGGTTATCCCACTTATTCACAAATCACTTTTTTTGATTTGGGTTTTTCTTACGGTGATTCATTCGGTGACCCCGGTGAAAAAAAATTTGAGTTGGAAAACTTTGCGGCCTTTGAACTTGTCTCTGCGAGTCCCTGGTCCACTTTGATTCCCGATCATTCCTGGAGGTTCAAACTGGGCGTGGAAAGAACTCGCAATGAAAACTTTCTTCCAACCCACGAAGGAATTTTACGACTGGGTGGTGGATGGACTTTCGACTACGGGTCTTTTGACATTTCCGCGCAGGTCCAAGGCGAAGTGCATTACGGTCCCACTTTGTCAGACAACAAACTTTGGGGTGGTGCTGGGCCTTTGGTGGAATTGCACTATCGCTGGAATTCTTGGTGGTTATGGCAAGCGGGACTTTTCTATCGTCGTGACTCGGCGTGGGATCGGCAGGACTATTTTAGAACCCAAATCGAAACGCAATACAGCTTTTCCAAGACGTGGGGAGTTAGAGCCAGCTATCGGAACGAGAGATTTCTTGAGGAAACAAGTTTGCAGCTGTTTAATTATTACTGACGATTTCAATGTTCACGATCCAGGGAGCTTGGTATGTCGCAGTCATCCGCCTTTCCTTACCTGCATGGTTTTTCAAAAGATGAACAAGAGCGCTTGCGTAAGCAGGCGCGGTTCGGGGAATTCACCGTTTATCAGAATATAAATTTGTCTGCTGTCCAAAATCTTTTAGAAGTCGGCTGTGGGGTGGGAGCGCAAAGCGAGATCATCTTACGCCGCTTTCCCGATTTGCAGTTGACGGGAATCGATCGCAGTACGAAGCAGCTAGAATCGGCTCGCCACCATCTCTCGCAATTGCCCTTTGCCCGCGAGCGATTTCAGTTGCAAGAGATGGATGCGACTGCGATGAAGTTTTCGGCAAACTCGTTTGACGGGGCCTTTTTATGCTGGATCTTGGAACATGTGCCCGATCCCATTCGGGTGCTGTCAGAGGTCCGACGGGTCTTGCGCCCGGGATCAGTGATCTACATTACAGAAGTGATGAACGCCTCGTTCTTTTTGGACCCGTATTCTCCGAATGTCTCCAAATATTGGATGGCCTTTAACGAATATCAGTTGACGCAAAAAGGAGACCCTTTCGTTGGTGCCAAGCTGGGAAATTTTCTTATGCAATTGGGTTACAAAGATATTCAAACCGAAGTAAAAACCTGGTTCTTGGACAACCGCTTGCCGCAGGCTCGCAAAGATTGCATCGAATATTGGACGGAGCTTTTATTGAGCGCCAGTGAGCAGTTGGTGCAAGCTCAATATGTGTCGGAAGAGGTGGTGCAGGGAATGAAGGATGAAATGGCAAAAGTCGCTGGTGATCCCAATGCCGTTTTCTATTATTCCTTTGTGCAAGCCAAAGCCTACACCTAAAGGTTGTCTTTTTTAAGCCAACCTTTTTTGAAGATCCAGTAGGTGATCGTCAGAACCACAACCAACATCACTCCCAGAATGATATAGTAGCCATTCTGAGTGTGCAGCTCGGGCATATTTTCGAAATTCATCCCATAAATTCCGGCGATAAAATTCAAAGGCAAAAAGAAGATCGAAAAAACAGTCAGAACGCGCATCACTTCGTTGGTGCGATAGGAGGCTTCGTTGGTCTTTTGTGACATCAGGGATAAATGCAGATTTAATAACCCTGTGATTTCTTCATGGATTCCGTCAGCGTAAAAAATCAGTTTATCCAAAGGCTCGCGGACATGGGTCAGATCGCGCAAAGGAATAGTCACTTCGCGACTGACCTTATTCAGGATATCGGCGGTGAATTTAAAAACTTTGCGATAAGACGAGATTTTGCGTTTTATGGTGTAACCTTCACGCAGAATGTTTCGTCTTTTTAAGGCAAAAACCCGCTCTTCGATGACATCCGTCTTGGAATCCAGTTGATCCAAAGGGGCGTCGAAACTTTTGATGGTTTGCAAGACAAGCGCTTTTACCAACGAATTCAAAGTGTGTTGTTCAAAAGCCGCCTTTTCGATTTTTTCCGAAGTGCAAGGCAGGGCGGCACGGTGAATGGTCAGCACAAAATCTTTGCCGATAAAAACCACCAGTTTTGTCGTCAGTTCCTGCATCGTCGCTGCTTTGGCTTTGGCATGAAGATCCTGATGTCGCAAAATCAACATCAGACATCTTTCGAAGAACTCGGCCGTCGGTAAGTGCTCAGGATCTAATGAGCTGGATAACACCTGTAAAGGTATGGAAAACTCTTCCGCCAGTTGCACGAAATTTTCTTGTGAAGGTGCTTCACAGTCGACCCACTTAAAGTCTTGCCATTGATGCTCAAACCGTTTCATGATCCCAGTATGACAAAGTTTTTTGGGCTTCGCCGTACCTTTTTCAAATGCATTGCGTTGCTATTTTTAACGGGCTGCCAGTCTTATTTCTATTTTCCAATGAAGGAAAAGCTTTTTGATCCGGCGAAGATAAAAATGCAGCCTGAAGATGTTTTTTTGAAAACTCAAAGTGGGAATACGATTCATGGCTGGTATTTTCCGGCGACGACTTTGGCGGAAAGCAAAGGCACGTTGCTTTTCTTTCACGGTAATGCCGAAAACCTGACGTCCCATTTTTTAATGTTCCATTGGCTTCCCGCCAAGGGATACAACTATTTCATTTTTGATTACCCCGGTTATGGCTTGTCTACGGGGGCGCCAACTCCAGAAAGTACGGTGGAAGCCGGTATGGCCGCAGCCGAATGGTTGTATTTAAAAAAGGACTCGCGCCCGTTGATCATTTATGGTCACAGCCTTGGCGGGATTGTCGCGCTGAAAACTGTCGAGGAAATAAAAAATCAAGTTCCGATTCGGAATGTGATTGTTGAAGCCAGCTTTTCTTCTTATCAGCAAATGGCCCGCAACGTCTTAAGTCGTCGTTGGTGGACGTGGCCCTTGCAACCCATCAGTTACCTGGTTATCAGCGATAGTTACGCACCAAAATCCTTGAGTGAGATTTCGCCCGTTCCGTTATTGTTCATTCATGGCAGTGATGATCAAGCGGTTGAGCTTAAAAATTCAGAAAAGATGTTTGCAGCGGCCCGCAGTCCGAAAGAATTTTGGGTGGTTCCCGGAGGCCATCATGGGGATCTTTATGAACTTCGTAACGGCGAGCTTCGCGACCAATTATTGGCCTATCTATCTAAAACTTTGACAGTCACAAAGTAATAAAAGCGCCTTTATTGCATTTCAGAAAGCATGTTTCCTGCAAGAGGAGCCTGCAGGATGAAGAACCGCTTTCTAACTCTTATTTTTTCGTTCCCCTTAGTACTGAGTGCTTGTGCTCCGGATCAGCGTGATCAAGGTTCTACACCGGTTACAACTTACGAGCCACCTCGGCCCACCGTCACAGAACAAGATGGTTATAGGATCGCACGCGGGGCCACTCGTCTTATCGACATGAAGGTGGTTTTCGATGCAACGACTAAGGCCATGGCCCTTAAAGGTAAAATCGAATATCTGCCCATGCGTGCAACGTCCTTACAAACCATTGAAGTGGATCTGTCGGGTATATTGGATTCGGATGGATTTATTCAACTAAGAAATCATCGCAAAGATTTAAGTCTGCCCCAGGGGCTTCAGTTGGCAGCCAAAGCCACGTGTCTCAGTGAAGAAGGAAGTTGCCAATCTTCCTTTATCGACGTTTATCTTTATGCTGACGGCGTGGTATACCACCATCAGATCGAATCTCAACAAGAACAACCACCACAAACCGGTCCGGAAGTAACTCCCGAAGAGGAATTGGAATCTGAAGGTGGCGCCGATGACGTCGAAGGCGATCCTGGACAATACGTGGGAAGTATTAAGGAAGATATTGAGACTCTTCTCGAAGTAAAGCCCGAGCCAAAAAAAGAAGAACCTAAAGCTCCAGCCCAGAGCTCGGAAACGCCCAAAAAAGAGGACCCCAAGAAAGAAGAACCGAAGAAAGAAGAGCCGAAGAAGGAAGAACCCAAAAAAGACGATCCGAAAAAAGACGATGGCAAAATGGAAGATTCCAAAGTTCCTATTCCTACGCCTCGCCCTAAGGATGAGCCCAAAAAAGAGGACCCTAAGAAGGATGAGCCTCAGCGGCAGGAGCCTAAGGCGGACTCTCGACCTGAAATAAAGAAAGCCAGTCAGGCCATCGGACCGGTGAATCAAGGCCGTCTGGAAAATGCGATGAACATGCTGCGCTTTCAGGAAAATCATTCTCCGGCGGGATTCAGTATCATGCGTCCGGCAAGGCTCACTCATTTTGCAACGAACGAATTGGGGTACATCATCGCCCAAATGGGCCTTTTCACGAAACAGGAAATGCCCGGTTATGTTTTATCCGTTGGCGATTTGTCGCGTGAAAAAGGCGGGAAGTTGGGATCACACAAATCGCATCAGAATGGTTTAGATGCGGATGTAGCCCTTTTCTTTAATAACAAATCTTTCCAGGGCTTTTTTGCTTCGGCCGTGACCGTGGATAAACCCCACGCCAACTGGATGGCGGAAGAGCAGTGGAAGCTTTTTAAACACGTGGTAAAGACGCAACTGATTGATCGAATTTTTATTCACAAGGTTTTAAAAAAATCACTTTGTAATATTGCGATCAAGAATGGGGAGCTGCAAAAAGGTAAAAATGAAGGATTGGCGTACGAGACACTGCGCCGTCTGGTCGCCGATACTGATCACCACAACCATTTCCATTTGCGGGTGAAATGCTCAAGTGCTCAGGTGCGTTGCCGCCAAATGGCAGAGCCTGCCTCGGGGTCGGGTTGTTTTTGACGAATCCTCGGAAGACTGTCACACTTTAAAGCATGGCTGATTGGCGTGATCGAAGTGAAATGAATGGCGACGTGGTGTTTTTCCGCTATGTTTCGGAAGGAATGGAAAAAAGCCACGAAGAAGTTTTTATCTGGGATTTGGATAAGACTTATTTGGACACCACCATCGATTCTCTTTCCGGCTTGATGACCACCATTCTTGAACGAGCATTGAATAAAAAAAACATTCCGGGCACCAATGTTCTGATGCAGTCCTTGTCGGAATATCGCAAGCAGCAAAAAGGCTACATGTATTTTCCGATTTACTTCATCACGGCTTCGCCGCCGCAGATGGAAGAACGTATCTCTGAAAAATTCGCTTTGGATAATATCCGCCCTTTTGGCTGCTTCTATAAGGACAATCTTGCCAATCTTCGTCCAGGGCGCTTTTGGCGGCTGACTAAGCAGGTGGGTTATAAACTTCAGGCCCTGATGCAATTAAGAACTCGTCTTTCTGAAAACGTCCGCCAAATCTGTTGGGGCGATGATAGCGAGACTGACGCCATCATTTACAATTTATATTCAGACATTTGTTCCCGTCGCATGGGAGCTCACGACATTCGTACAACATTGGAAGGTCTGAATGTCACAGGTGAGCAGGTGAATACGATTTTGGATTTACAAGCTGATATTCCTGAACAAGATCCGGTTGAAAAGATCTATATCAATCTAGCGACCGACACCGATCCTGATTACTACTTAAAGTTCGGTCGTCGCACTCTTGCAACCTACAACACGTTCCAAGTCGCTTTGGACCTGTATCAAGATCACCGCCTAGGACTTGAGGGTATCTATTCCGTTATTCAGGACATGATTTACAACTACGGCTATACGCCCGAAGAACTGATGAAAAGTTTTGATGAATTCATCCGGCGTGGTGTCTTAGGTGAACGAGCTTTTCAGGAAGTAAAACCATTCTTCAACGAAAAAGGTTTATTGCACATCTCTTACGAACCCTCGGTCAGTCCTCTTAAGGAAAAAACTGTGCAAGAGGGGCGCGTCTATGAAATGGAAGGCGTGCATGAGCCCTGGATTCCTGATCGTATCGACTATCTTCACGACTACCGCTAGCGGACCCGTGCGGCTTGCGCTATTCGAAGCGCAAAGGGAAGACGGTTGAAATGGGATCGCCATTGAACGATTTGAATTCGACCCGACGGGTGGCCTCCAACAAACATTTTTTGAAACCGGCGTCGTTGATGCTTGAAGAAGCGATTTCCGCCTGATTCACTTTTCCGGTGCGTTCGATGGTGAAAGTGATCGAGGCTTGGCCTGTCACGCCCGGCGTTTTCTGAAGAAGTTGAGTGTAGCATTTAAAGAACGAGCCACGATGAGTTTTTAAAGTGTCCTGAATAAATTCGGACGTCAGGCCTTCCTGAATATTCGGTGTTGGCTGAGTCGTGGGGGGCTCTGCAGGGGCCAGATCAGGCAAGGTTTCTGCCGGCGTCTGCTTTTTGTAGTTCATTTCATAGTCGGTGGCATTCCAGCGCACACCGTCTCGGGAAATGTAGACACTGCCTTCGCGACCGAAGTTTTCAACTTGAAGATCCCCGCGCTTAATAATCAGGACGATCCGATCGCTTTCTTCGTCGATTGTGATCAAAGAGTTTTCAGGAATACGGATTCGATAGGCCGAATCGAACTCCATGGTCGCATCGCCGTCGACTCCGGTCTCGACAGAGTCCAGTGCAAAAAGAGTGGATTTGCGGGTCAGAGTTTCTTTTTGTGTCAGATTTTTGCGTAAGACAAAGACCTTACCCAGATTCAGTTCAATACGGGCTAAAGGACGGGCGCCTGGTTTTTGCTTTTCAGTTTGTGTTGCTACGAAAAGAGAAAGGCCTACGCTTACAAGACCTAAAATAATCAGAGTGGAAATCAACCAGTTGTTCTTCGCCATAGAGAAACTATAGCGAAGAACTTTTTGAAGATGTACTAAAATTACTTAGCAGGAGTTGCAGTCGCTGCAGGAGACGCCGCAGGTGTTGCAGTTGCAGCTGGAGTTTCCGCAGGAATAGCGGCAGCACCGTTGGCTTCTGTTGCTGCGGGCGCAGTTGCCGGAGCTGAAGGCAATGGCAAAGAATCAACAACGGATTTTGTTTTAGAAGAAGTCAAAATAGACAATGTCAAACAGCTCACCGCAAAAAGGATCGCCGCCCACACTGTCATTTTACCAGCCAAAGATTGAGCGCCAGTTGCACCCAACAATGAGTTCGAACCGCTTGCGCCACCCATGCCAAGAGCGCCATCACTTTTAGAATCTTGAATCAAAACAAGAACGATCAAGACCAAAGCTACGATGATATGAAGGATTCCAATGAAAGTAGTCATTTTCTAGTATCTCCCAAAGATCCCTGAATATAGGGACAAACAGGGGTCTTCGTCCACCCCAAAGTGCCCTAAATACAAGACATTGATGCCTCATGTCAACGACTGGCCTTTTCAAATGAATGGTCCTCGTTAAACTAAGAATTATGAAAAAACATCTGGTATTCCTAGCTCTTTTTAGTTCCTTGCTTGTCGGGGGCTGCACTTCTGATGAAAAAGTGCTTAAAAATAAAGCATTGGCATTGGCTGAAAAAAAGTTCACCGAGCAGATCAAGCAAGAGGCCGACGACAGTTTGGGGCAATCGCCTTGGTTGCATCAGGCCTATACCGAGTTTATTCACAATAATTCGGAAGTCTCGGTGGAAGAGGTCAAGATGCAAAGTGATACTTTGGCCACTGTCGCGGTGGTGGTTGAAACCTATCCGACAAGATTTCGTCGGACGATTCTGGGGATTGCTGCACGGGTTGATGCCAGCAAAAGCCGTCGCTTTAATTTCAGCGAGGCGCGAGGACTCATCATTCAGCAAGGCATGGAAAAGGGCGAAGTTGAAACCCAGCCTCTGGGTATTTTCAAGTTTCACAAGTCAGATAAGAACTGGATTTTAGATTAAAACATCCATCCCAATTGCACTTTGCACACGGTGAAGCGTGGAAAGTACGAGGCGATATTCAAAGTCGTATCGACTTCGTCTTTATATTTGTTATTCGTCGCATAGTTCAGGTAGTCGTCATCGCGTTTGGACACGTGCACTGGCTGTGCCCAGGAAAACCACTCAACACCGATTGTGAAATTCTTACGAATCGTCCAGCGGTTGCCCAATCCCAAATTAAATCCCCAAGCTTCCAGGCCGACGACTTCCGCATCGGGATAGGAGCCGCTGATCGCGTTCACGAATTCGTTCCCTAATTGCGCGTTGAAGGAAAAGTAAGTAAGGCCATAGCTCCAGTAAAAACTATTGCGACTTCCATAGCTGCGACGAACAAGGGAGATGCGTCGCTCCGTCATTTTTCCTAGGTCATCGACGTAAAAAGGTAAAGCCAAAGAGCCTTGTAGGAATTCCAGTTCCCAGGATGTGTCAGGACCCTGGTTGATTCCCGCCGTGAGTCCCCATTTGCTGGGAATTAACAGATCAAAGGGGGCATAGGTGCCAAGGACAAAATAGTCACTGTTCTGCCGGTGCAGAGGTGATTCATCCAAAAAACCTAAACGGGGTGCCGATTCTGTCTGGACATCGAGCTCTGCTCCCGTGGTCGTGGGTTGCGCCAAAACGCCAACTGGAAACAGCAATATAAAGAGTAAAATACGCATACGATTTTTTATGTCTTGGCCACGGCGATGGCAAATAAAAAGCAGCGAAGCTGTTTTCTTTAGTGAGAGAAGTTGTCCTTTTCCTCGTTCGTCAAATTCTCTCCCGGCAAGGCCGATGAAGACTTGCTTTCTTCCGGAGTTGGCACTTTGCCTTTGCCCTCGTATTCGTTAATGAACTCTTCGGCGGGCCCTTCCATCGTGTGCAATTGTTTGGGTCTGTCGATCGGCTTTTGCGGTGTGGTGAAGACAGGTTGAATATTGTTAATGTATTTGTCAGCCATAAGACCTCCCGCTGATGAATCTCTTTCATTTTAACAGAGGGGCGTGACGGGGAATCGTTAGGGTCCTGATTATTGTAAAGTTGAAATTCAAAACCAGGAACTAGGTACGGATGTGCCCAGGACGGGATGTCTGTCGAAGGCTTTGACATGAGCTTTTGCGTCCATTCAAGGACTTAGTAAATAAAAAGGGTCGGTCTTGGCTTTGCATCCTAGGCCGATCAGTATGAAAACACAATGGCGCTTCTTAATGGTGGCTTTGCTCTTCCTTTTGCCTTCAGTCGACTTATGGGCTGAAGAATCGTCTCGTATTGAGACAGAGGTGGAGGAAAAAGTCTTAGATAAGGCGCAGATAGTGCAGCAAGAGCGCACGCTTATCAAAGTCGCTGATGATAAAATCTTTGAATTCGAACGCTATCCCGATCGTGAAGAAATGAAAGCGGCTTTGGGGCTTAAACTTCCTGAAAAAGTAAAGCAGCAGATCTTGGCGCGTGGTGGTTCCGTTGAAGAAGCCGACCCCTTATTAGGCTATGAAAGTCTGCCCGAGGAAAGAAAGCAAAAATTCCATGAAGTTCGCATGATGTTCCTGGCCAATGCAGCTCGTATTCTGAATTCTAGCAAGTTTGTTTTCGGCGCGGGCAGCCTCGTGGGCGATGCGTTTAGTTTTGTGAAAATAAAAACGCAAAAAATCATTGGCAAAACAGTCGACGAGACTCCAACCGAGAAAAGAACTTTCTCAGTGCGCAGCCATCAGGCTGTGCAATCAATTCTGAAAGGCATTGACTACAAGTTGTGGTCACAGGCTCCTTTGGTGATTGATTCGAACGAATTTGGTCTGAGTATTTCTGTCGGTGCCTTGGCTGAAACCGGCGTCTTGCGCAAGGGCGGCGGGGGTGCTGAAGAAGTGGGTTTGAGTTTGGCCTACAATAAAAACCAACGCGCCTTCGTATTTGAAATTTTCCATAACTCTGAGAACTTTGATAACACGAAAGCCGCAATTTCCGTGTTAGGCCTCGTCGGCAAAGCCGGCATTACCTTGGGGCGTCGTTCAGGGGCGGATGTGCTAAAAGGAAACTCGTTTTATCCACCGGCTGTTCCCGGTTACAGTGCCTCCTCGTCCGAGTATTTTTCGGCGGGAATAAGCTCCAGTCTGGGGCTTCCGCCGCCGCCGTTGGCAGATCTTCTGACCTTCACCAATCGTTTTGAAAGGCACAGTCTTATTCGTGTCACGGTGTCCCCACTTGTTAAGGGCTATGTCAGACTCGAATTTGGCGATGTTCGTGGTTCAATGCGCCTTGTCGGAATGCGTTTTGTTGACGTCTATCGTGCTATATCTGACAAAGTTCTTTCGTACGGCCGTGGTCGTGGCTGCGGTTTAGTCTTTAATTAGAAGTTGGCCTTAATGAAATTTTTGGTTTTTGAAGGATTGGACGGCTCTGGAAAGAGTTCCTTGATGCGCTCTCTTGAAGCAGAGTTGGTGCGTCGGGGTATTGCTTTCTGTCGCACCCGTGAACCTGGAGGCACCCCTTTGGGGGATGAAATTCGCAATATGATTCTTCGTACCGAGGGGGCTTCACCGCTTCCCCGTACCGAACTTCTTTTATACGAAGCAAGTCGTGCTCAGCATGTCGAGCAAGTGATCCGTCCGGCCTTGGCGCAAGGAACCTGGGTTCTTTGTGATCGTTTCACGGCCAGCTCCGTCGCCTTTCAAGGCGGTGGTCGAGATATCTCTGAAAAAGATGTGATGGCTTTGAATGATTTCGCAACGGGCGGATTGAAGCCGCATCTGACGGTCCTTTTGGATTTGTCAGTTGAAGAGTCGCGGGCGCGAAGACAGGGGCGTGGTGCTGCCAATGGAGAAAGCGAAGATCGCATTGAATCCGAGGCGGACTCTTTCCACGAAAAGGTGCGACAATCCTTTTTAAAACAAGCTCGCGCCGAAGCCGACGCTTGGCTGGTTTTGAATGCGCAAGAAACTCCGGAAGTTCTTTTTCAACAACTTCTGAAGGCCTTGGCCGAAAAGAATATTTTGAAATAGGTTGATATGGCCCGATTGCTCGACTTCGTCTTAGGACATCAAGAGATTATCGCAAAGCTGGTGGCTTCCTTTGAACAGGGTAAGCCAGGGCAGACGTATCTCTTTGTGGGACCTGCGGGCATTGGCAAAAAACTGACGGCGCACGGCCTGGCGCAAGCTTTGGCCTGCCCCCAAAGTCCTCGTGGGTGTGGCAAATGCCCATCATGTTTTCGGATGGCGCAAGGAACTCATGAAGGTTTGAAAATAGTGGAGCCTGCCGGCGCGCAAATCAAGATGGAACAGGCGCGCGAGGTTATTGAATTCCTAAGCCTGAAGAGTCTTTCAGGAAATCGAATTATCATTATCGATCAGGCGCAGAATTTAAACCCACAGGCCGCGAACTCTCTTTTAAAAACTTTGGAAGAGCCGCCCGAGGGGACTTTCTTCTTTTTGATCGCGCCCAGTGTGGCGGGGTTGATGCAGACCATTCGTTCGCGTTCGCGCATTGTTCAGTTTAAACCGTTGACGGCCGAAGACTTGCAGAAAAAAGTGAAGGCTCCGGCCTGGGCGCTGCGAGCCGCGCGCGGAAGTTTTGAAAAGCTGGCGCAGTTGCAAGAAGGCCCTGAACTGGAGCTGCGCCAAAAATCTGTCGAAATGCTGAATCTTTTTTTGACGGACCCTGATTTTCTTTTGAATGAAACCTGGCGCACCGAATTTAAGGATCGGACGCAAGGACAGCGTTTAGTTTCTTACTGGGTCAGCCTCATGAAAGATGCTGTATATCTTCAAGAAGGTGCCAAGTCTCAAATCACCAATCTGGATCAGGCGCCGATTATTAAGACTTTGGCCGAATACAGCCGCGAGTTTCTTTTGGCTTTGATGCAAAAGTCTTTGCAGGTCGAGCAGGCCTTCGGCGCCAATCGCGATCCCCAACTGGTGATGGAAGAGTTCTTTATTACCCATCGTCCCTAGGGTATACTGACCCCATGGAATGGATCGATATTCACGCTCATTTAAATATGCTCGAAGAAGGCGTTGACGCCGCAATCGCTCACGCCAAAGCTGCGGGCGTGCGAAAAATTATTACTATTGGTACAGAGCCTGGCGACCATCCGATTGTTTTGGACATTGCCCGCAAATATTATCCCGATGTGTACTGCACCTTGGGTGTTCATCCCCATGACGGAAAAGCCTATAGCGAAGAGGCGGGACGTTTTATCGAGCAGCATTCCAGCGAGCCTTGTGTCGTTGCGATTGGCGAAATTGGTTTGGACTATTACTACGATCAATCTCCGCGAGAGCAACAGAAAGAGGCTTTTCGGGCGCAACTAGAAATCGCCAAACGCACCAAACTGCCCATTGAAATTCACACCCGGGATGCGGAAGAGGACACGATTGCCATTCTTAAAGAATTCCAGGGCGACGTGACCGGGGTTGTGCATTGTTTTACGGGAACCGAGTGGCTGGCGAAGCAAGCGTTGGATGTCGGTCTGAACATTTCGATCAGTGGTGTGGTGACCTTTAAAAATGCCGACAGTCTTCGTCAAACTGTGAAGATGCTGCCTTTGGATCGCATTCACGTTGAAACCGATGCTCCGTTTCTGGCGCCCATCCCTATGCGGGGCAAGAAAAACACCCCTGCCTATGTGGTTCATACGGCGAAGTTTGTGGCTGAATTAAAGGGTGTTTCTGAAGAGCAGCTTTGTGAGCAGACACGTCTTAATGCTTTAAAGATGTTCCCAAAAATTCAGTGGTAGTTGTGGAGAAAAGAACTTCTCTAAAAGAGGCCATTTCTACAAAATAAGGACTATAAAATCCTGGGCACCAAAGTAGGTCGTTCCTCGTAAATCATATGTGCGCCGTTCTTAGAGATCACATCAAAAGACTCACCAGAAAGAGCTGGTGCACCACCAAAATCAAAAAGCATCTCGAGCTGCATCTTTATCTCTACATTGCCAAAACGAATGAATACAGATTC
>NZ_JTEV01000027.1 GCF_000786105.1 Bdellovibrio sp. ArHS | reverse complement strand
ACCAAATCCCCCGCGCTACAACCAGACTCCTGGATCAGTTTCTAAGTATCAGAAAGACTGCTTGATAAGCTCGACAACTTTCAGATAAGAAGCCTGCATCTCTTCTTCAGAAAAGTCCTGATGATATGTTTTAGCAACACCCCATTGAGAGAGTTCGATTTCCACTTTGGGTTTGAGATTCTGATTCTTTAGACAAGCAACGGAACACTTCAAGGGACAGCCATCGATGACGATGATGTCTTCGGTTGAGCCGGCTTTTTTTACCAAGGGCTTTACGCCCCCGCCGACGCCAGCGATACAGCTCATTTCAGCCAGGCCCGCACGATCCAGGCGCACTGCCAAGGCATTGGCCATCTGGGCCGCCGACGAGCAGCCCGAACAGGAATAGACCAGGGGAATCTTATCTTCCTTTACGCTTCCCACTCTAAAAGCCTTCTTTCACCCTGGATATTCTTAATATCCGTGATGTCCTGGGACAGCTCAATCACACCGCGATATTTCTTTTCGGCGTCGCGGACTGCGAAATATCGAATGTGAATTGTTTTGCCCCGATAGTTAATCCAAAATTCTGCCGTATTTTGGCGACCGGCTTTAAACTCTTCTAAAATCTTTAAAACCGTCCCGACGCTTTTAGGTGGATGACAGAAACGCACTTCGCGACCGATCACACCAGCACTGCGCGGGAAGACCCGTTCCTCGCCCCGATTGTAGAAAAGAACTTTGTCATTTTCGTCGACATAGGTTAGATCCAAGGGAACCACTTGCAAAAGCAAGTTGATCTGTTCCAAACTTAGATATCCTTCGTTCATTCGCAAAGAATCGCCCGCGGCGTTGACGGGTTTTGAAATGGGCGGCGGGGGGGGCGGCGTGGGCGCAACAGCAATCTTTTTGTGCATCCATCCGATTTCTTGTTCACCTTGCGCGGCCTGTTTCCAATCTTCTGCGTCGAGAATGTCCAGAGAAATGGGGAAAAGACGCATTTCTTCAATTTGTATCATGCGCGCCATTTCACTTATTAACATCGTCACATCGGGACGCAACTCTTTAAAATCTTTCTTTTCCAACTTCGCTCGAATATCACGAATCTGTTGGCGAATCTGATCGTGAAAGCTCCACATTCCATGACTGGGGCCCAACCACCCTTTTTTTTCCAAAAATGGAAACAACTGATTTTCTTTGCGCACATAGCGAATATCCACCTGCGCAACTTGATTAAATATGTTGAAGAAGGCTTGAAAGTCCTTTTCGGCGTCCGCTTCTGAAAGCTCGAACAAGATTTTTTTCAAATAATTATTTTCGTCAAGATAGACTCGGACGGGATGATCTACATCTAACTTCTGGGCATATTCGGGTAATTCATTTAAGTCTTGCATGACGCTATAATTAAACTCTCACGACAGAAGCAGTTATGATTTTTCTCATAAAAAGGGGGTCTATCTCTGTGCTAATTTCCGTTTCGACAAGGAAGTGGTGAATGAAAAAATACAATCCCGAGCGCCTGCCCGGCTCTGTTCTGATGTGGCTGATCGTAGTCAACGAGCTTTTAGTTTTTGTGGGAATACTGGGTGCTTTTATTCTTTATCAGACCAGAAATAGCGAAGAATTTATCAAGGGTCAGGCTTCTCTCAGCCTCTCCCACGGTGTGATCTCGACGGTCAGCTTGCTGGTCGCCGGTTTTTTCGCCGCCGAGGGCATCCGTCTTCTTCACGCGCAAAAAATTTCCATCGCAAGAATTCATTTTCTTTTGGCCGCACTTTTAGGAATCTATTTTCTTTTTCACAAGTGGCAAGACTTTGCACAAAAATGGTCGTTGGGGTTTGATTTCGTCGCGAACGACTTCTGGCAGTACTACTGGCTGACGATGGGTTTTCATTTTGTGCACGTCCTGGTGGGCGTAGGAATTCTATTTTATTTACTGGTAAGATCTTTTCCCTCTGCAAGCACATCAGAGGATCTTACCGTCAAAGACTACGAATCCGGCGTTCTTTTCTGGCATATGTGTGACCTCGCTTGGATTTTGATCTTCCCCGTTTTCTATTTCGGAGCCCAACAATGAATTACCTAGCTTTAGTTCTTTTGTTTTCTTCGCTAAGTCTGATGATGATTTATTCGAGCTTTCAAGCGGCTTTAGTGCTTAGTTTTACCAAAGCCTTGGTCATTTTGATTTACTTTATGGACTTACGGAAAGCCAAAGAATGGATTCTGCCGTCGTCGTTGGTGTTAGCCCTATTTTTCACATCTATCTATTTTCTTAAAGGGACTTAGTTTTAGTCATGGACCGAATGGAAAAACGCCTGCTTTTCGGGGGGATCATCGGAATCTTGCTGATCCTCACTATTGGCGGCACCACCCGCCTCACCCGCTCGGGACTTTCCATTGTGGAGTGGAATGTCGTGATGGGCACCCTGCCTCCTTTACACGAGACCCAGTGGCAATTGGAATTCGCTAAATATCAGCTCACGCCTGAATTTCAAATTATCAACAAACACTTCACGTTAAAAGACTACAAAAAGATTTACTTCTGGGAATGGTTTCATCGGCTTCTGGCGCGGGTGATATTTCTTTATTTTGCGGGCTTTGGCTTGATCTATTTGCTGAAAAGAAGATCCTTGAAGATAATTTCATTGGCAGCCTTGGTCTTGGTTCAGGGCATTGTGGGCTGGTTCATGGTGAAGTCGGGTCTAAGAGATTTGCCGCGGGTGCAGCCCTTGATGCTCTCGATTCATTTCTTTTTGGCTTTAGCAACGGTGTCCGTCGCTCTATTTTATCTGCTGGAAAAACGACGACGAAAGTGCTCAGAGATTTTATCCCGACATCGCCTAGAGATGGGCTTATTTGTGTTATTGGCCTTGCAGGTGTTTCTTGGCTGTCTGGTCAGCGGTTTTCGTGTGGGCTTTCTGGAAAACACTTTTCCGCACATGTCCGGAGGTTTTTTGCCCCAGGTCTCTTGGGACTTCGAGCTGTCATGGGGGGCCTTTTATCACAACCCCATCTATATCCAGTTTATTCATCGCTGGGTGGCTTTCGCGGTCATGCTGTACTTCTGGTTTCTGTTCTTCTATAAAAAAACAGTTCGTCATCCTGAATGGTCGACGTTTAATATTCTTTTGCATTCGCAGATCTTATTGGGAGTTTTGACTTTGATTCTGAAGGTTCCTGTGTTTTTGGGAATTCTTCATCAGTTGACAGCAGCGTGTCTGCTTTTATCGTGTCTATATGCTTTGTGGGTTTTGCCGGAGGAGCCCTAAGAAAAAAGGGAAAGGCGCAAACCTTTCCCTTTCTTTTTTTTAGCGAGCCGTTTGCTCAATCCAAGTCGTTTCGGCATTTACTTTGGCGTAAACTCCAGGCAGGTTCGCGCGAGCACAACCTTCACCCCAACTCACAACACCAATAAGAACACTCTGTCCCATCATACCTCCGCGAGCAACAAGAGGACCGCCGCTATCACCCTGACAGGAATCTTTCCCACCACGGGGATATCCAGCACACAACATCCGAGATGTGATAGTATTTTTATAGTTCTTACTGCAAAGATCGTGAGCTACCAATGGCACATCCACTTTTTGCAGGCGTGATGGAAGACTGTAAGAGTTCTCTCTGGTGGCACCCCAGCCGGCGACGGTGGCAACAATTTGTCCATTTGCACCGTCAGGAATTTCAATTTCTGACGTATTGATGGCAATGGGTTCGTAGGAAGAATCTTTTTGCAGTTCGATGAGCGCAAAATCGAAGTCCGCCGTGTTGTCGTTATAAAGGGGATGCGCGATGATGCGCTTTGGTTTGATCACTTCCGCTTTAGACAGGTTTTTCTGATCATGCAGTCCAATCACCACATTCTTGACAGAAGCGCCTTTTACACAATGAGCTGCTGTCAAAACCCAGTTGCTGCGAATCAATGAACCGCCACAGAAATGACCAGAAGATCCTTGCAAGGACACGATAAACGGAAACTCACCGGGAGTCGCCTCTGACCCTCCGACAATTTTTGCTTGAAGGTCTCCTGGCTTAGCAACGGAAACGGTAGACGCAAAAACAAGACCCACCATCACAAGATGATTTAAAAATTTCATTACTTTCCCCTCTATCGTAATGAGTATTCGACTGGATGTTATTTTCACAGCATCCCATGTACTCCGACAAAGGTTTGTATGAGAACCAGACCTTGGTAGAGCTCTGGACGTTTCCCCAAATTGCCCACACTTTATCCCAAATTTTTCTCGCAAACTCTTTTGGCATGCTCACCAAGAACCGATAAAAATACATGTTGGAACGTTGTGCGCCTCACTTTTGTCTCATTTTGAGCCTTTTCATTTTCACGGCTTGTGGAAATGTCGAGTTGGATTTGATGAGCTCTCGGCTTAAGAACTCGCTGAAAGTCGCGGAAGACCAAAGAAATGAACTGATCATCGGCGACACGCATCAGCTCAGTCCCACGGGCGGCTCGGGCGATTATGTTTTCACCATTGTTTCTGGTGGTGGCACGATTGATCCACAAACAGGCCTTTTCACCGCGCCAACTACTCCGGGCATTACGCGAATTGAGATCAAAGACGGTTCCGGTCACTCTATTATCTTTGAAGTCAGAGTGCAGCCGCCACTTTCATTTGCGGTCTCTGCGCCCGTCATCGCGGAAAACAATGTTTTTGATTTCGATGCCTCGGGAGGTGTCGCGCCGTTGACATACTCTCTCGTCTCTGGCGGCGGCTCTATTGATCCACAGACGGGTCTTTATAATCCAAATGGATATGTGGGTGCTGCCATCATCAAAACAACCGATGCGGTGGGAAATGTTTTGATTAATACCATCACCGTTCAACCCGCTCTAAAAATCACGCCCGCAACACATACGTTGTGGACTCTCACCACGCAGACATTTACAGGAGTCGATGGCGTTCCCCCTTATACTTATATCGTTCTTACGGGCCTTGGCAGCATTGGTTTAACCGACGGACTGTACCAGGCCCCGGCCACGGCAGGTTCAGCCATTTTGGTGGTGGCCGATTCTTTGGGAAACACCAGTCAGGCCACCGTGACGATTGATCTGGCGCTGTCATTGACCTCAGACTCTCTGATCATTGCGCAAAACAATAGTACAACCGTGACCGGTCAGGGCGGAGCACCTCCTTATACCTACGCAAAAGTTTCTGGGCCGGGGAGCATTGATGCGAGCACAGGAGTTTATACTCCAGGCGCCAGTGGTACGGGAGTTTTGCAAGTGACGGACTCGCTGGGAAATACAGCCACCTTGAATGTGACAGTCAACCCGGTCTTACAAATCAGCCCCGCAGCAAAAACCTTGGCTCTTGGGAATGAAACGACCTTCACGGCCTCCGGCGGTGTTTCGCCTTATATATTTTCAGCCAATGCAGGAAGCATCGGTGCGTTGTCAGGAGAATACATCGCCCCAGGGACAAGTGGCTCCGCCTTGGTGACTGTCACTGACAGCCTCGGGAATACAAGTTCAGCCACAGTGACCATCAATCCCGCCCTGCAAATCACACCTGCCAGTAAAATACTAGCTGTGAACAACACTTTTGCTTTTACCGCCTCCAACGGTGTGCCGCCCTATTCCTATACGGTCAACAATGGCGCCATCAATGCCTCCACAGGAAGCTATTCCGCTCCTGCGGCAAGTGGTGTCGCTACAGTCACAGTGGCAGATTCAGCAGGCAATGTCGCAACGGCTGCCGTTACGATCAATGCCTCTCTTTCTTTGAGTGCGAGTCTTTCTGTCATCGCTGCCAACAATACGACCACGATCAGCGCGACCGGCGGTGTCCCTCCCTATGTCTACTCGAAGGACTCGGGCCCTGGGTCGGTAAACTCCAGTTCCGGAATTTATACTCCAGGCTCTAGCGGAAGTGGTGTTTTAAAAGTCACCGATAGTTTAGCAAACACCGCGTCTGTGACGGTGACGGTGAATGCCGCTCTGGCCATTTCTCCGTCGACGGCAACGGTCAACATCAATACCACGAGGACCTTGAGCGCTTCCGGCGGTGTCAGCCCTTATACTTTTTCGCTCATCAGCGGTGGTGGAAGTATTGATGCTTCGTCGGGACTGTATTCGGCGCCCGCGACAACAGGAACTGCCGCCGCGCGGGTGACAGATGCATTGGGAAATACCAGCGATTCCACTCTGAACATCACAGACTGTGTTCCTGGAAAAATCGTCTTTACTTACACGGGGGCCGCGCAAACTTTTACACAACCAACCGGCTGTACAAAAGTGACGATTAAAGCTTGGGGTGCTGGCGGCGGCGGCGGTTGGTTCGGCGCCTTTGGAACCATAGGCTCTGCCGGTGGTGGGGGCGGTTATGCCACGGGCGACTTTGCTTTAGAGCCCGGAGGACAACTGGGCATCTATGTCGGCGGCGCTGCGGCTTCCGGTGTTCGCGGTTGGAATGGCGGAGGACTCGGCGGAAAATTTGATTCAACAATGTACAGCGGTTCAGGCGGAGGAGCTTCGGATGTTCGTCATCAGGGTGCGGCGCTAGCGAACCGAATCTTAGTCGCTGGCGGCGGCGGCGGCGGCAGTTATGGAGGCCTTATCATGTCACCGGGAGGTGGCGGCGGAGGTGCCGGCGGCGGCACGAGCGGCGCTTATCCAGACGTGTATCCCGCGACCGGTGGAAGTCAATCGGCGGGAGGGCTTGGCGAATCCTGCGCCCCTGGCGCCTGCCCCACACAAGGAAATCCGGGAACATGGGGTGTGGGAGGAGATTCTACGACCTGGTCTTCACTCACCGCTTATCCTGGCGGTGGCGGCGGATACTATGGCGGCGGAGGTGGCTATATGCTCTCTGCTGGTGGTGGTTCTTCGTATGTTGGTGGAGTTGCAAACGGAAGTACCACGGCGGCCTCAGGCTCTACGCCAGGAAACTCTGGCGATGCGGATCGTTCCAACGCGGGCTTGGGAGGCGCCATGAATGCCGTAGGCACCTCGGGTCGGATTGTGATCTACTATGGTTTTTAACCGCAAAAAAACTGCGGGCGATTATTTTTCGCGATTTCGATCGGCCAGACGTCCATCAATTAAATAGATCTCGCGTTCTGCCATAGCCGCGAAGTCAGGATCATGCGTGACCAGACAAATTGTGGTTCCCAGCTCTTTGTTAGTGCGCTTTAAAATCTGCATCACAATATCCGCATTGCGCGTGTCCAAATTTCCCGTGGGCTCGTCGGCAAAAATATAACGTGGCTGCATAATCAAAGCACGCGCGATGGCCACGCGCTGTTGTTCCCCCCCTGACATCTGTGAGGGAAATTTGTCCTTTTGTTTGATAACGTTCAGCTCTTCCAACAGCGATTCGGCCATAGTCCTTTTTTCAGACATGACCCCGGCATTGCGCGCGGGCAAAAGAACATTTTCCAAAGCAGTCAGTTCGGGCAATAAATAGTGAAACTGAAACACGAAACCGACGTGCAGGTTGCGAAATTGATGAACCTGTTCGACATTTAAAGTGGCAACATCCCGCCCATCAATCAGCACCTGTCCCCGCGTCGCTGAATCCAACGTGCTGATGATATATAATAACGTACTTTTGCCACTTCCCGATCTTCCTGAGATCGAGACAAACTCGCCATCTGCAATTGAAAAACTGAGGTCATGCAGAATCCGCTGCGGAGGTGTGCCAAATTCTTTGATAATTCCTCGACACTCAATCATGTTTCCGACCTTATAATATCAATAGGAGTCATGCGGCTGGCCTCCCAGGCGGGAATATAACTCGCGATTAAAGAAGCGACATTCGCCGTAATAAAGGCGGTGACGTAGATAGACCAGTCATAGCTCATCATCAGATTGTTGCTGCCGCCGATTTCAAAACCAAAATCAATGGAGCCAACCCATACGCACATTAGAAATCCAAGAAGAAGTCCAAGGAAACCGCCAGCAACACCCAACATCAGGCCTTGATAAAGAATCAATTGCAGAATGCGTTTCGGGGCATAGCCAATGGCTCTAAGAATCGCGATCTCGCGGCGTTTTTGATTAATCATAATCGTCAAAACATTGTAGATTCCGAACGCAGCGACAATCAAAATCGCTGTCGTGATAAAGTAGCGAGAGAAATCTTGCACCTGGATCATCTCCATGAATGCCTTGTTCGCCTCTTGCCAGTCTTCAACTTTGTCAGAACTAATCAACTGCCAAAAATCCGCCACCTGGGTTGACTTATCGATATCCAACAAAGCCACGGCGATCTCGGTAATTCGTCCGGGGCTTTTCGTCAAAGTCTGAACGTTCTTAAGATGGGCAAATGCGATGGACTCGTCCAACTGCTTATTTCCAAAGTGAACTATTCCTACGATTTTATAGGGACGGCTGCCGCCAGAGCCCACGCTGATATTGATGACCTGATTAAGACGCGCCCCCAGTTTGCCAGCGACGCCACTTCCCACTACCAGGTTGTTGCCACCACCGCGCAAAGCGGTGAACGAACCTTCTTTAAGATAATTTTCAATATTCGTTAATCGCGTGTGTCTTTCTGGAATCGTCCCCAACAGACCTACTGACACCGAAAACTTGCCATTGGTTAAAAGAGCGTTGGTATTTAATCGAGGTGAAAAATCAAAGACATCCGGATCTTGGGAAAGTCTTTGATACCATCCCTGATAATTTTGTAGACGAGCTTCGTCCCGCTTCCCTGCTGGTGGCACCCGCCAAAAAACTTTTTCTTGAGGGCCGTAAAGGGCCTCGGTCACGTCTTTGGCGAGAATATCTTGTTCCGCGCCCGAGATAAGAATATGCGCGGTATTATTAAGAAGCTGTTCAGAAATATACTGACGCATTCCCAACTGAATGCCAGAGATGCTGACAAATAAAAGTGTTCCAAAACTGATTCCTAAAAGAATCAGAAGAGTCTGTTTCTTCCTGGACATCAGTTGTCGCCATGAAAGAAAAAACATACGGCTACTCCTTAGGAACTAAAATTTCGTCAGTGGGCATTAAATCGCCGCTTTTTATTTCCGCGGAAAGTCCGTCGACCAAACCCACTTCCACTTTGATTTTCTGGATATGCCCGTCACGTTCGACAGACAGAGTGCCATTTCTTAATGCCTTCAAGGGGACCAGCGTTCCTTTGATTTTGCCAATTTCAATTGATACATCCGCCGTCATGCCTGGCAAAATGCTGGCGCCCAAGTTGGAAATCTCAACGTCGGCAATAAACTCGTCCCCTTTTGGAAAGATGGCTTTGACTTTGCCAACCAGAACCTCGCCCCGTAAAGACTCAAACGAGACGCGGGCCATCTGTCCTTTTTGCACACGCAGTGCGCCCTCTTGTTCGACCGAAAGTTCAATGAACCGATCTTTCAGGTCTTCCATACGCAAAATCACACTTTGGGGAAGAGCCGTTTCACCTTCGAAGTTGTTAATCATAGTGACCGTGCCATCAAAAGGCGCTTTAAACACGACATTGCTATCAATACGGACTAAATTTTGCCCCGCCTTAACAACATCACCTTCGTTCACATACAATTCGCGCACTGTTGAAATCACACCCAGCTTCACTTCATAGCGACGATTGGATTTCACCTTGCCTAAACCATAAACCGCTTCTGTCACTTCTCCCGTCTGCGGTCGAACTTTTGTATAGCGTTTACTTTGCAGGACTCGCTGAATCACAATTCCTGAAATCACAAGTCCAACCACCACTAAAGACAAAACCAACAGAACTTTCAGTCGTTTCACAAAAACCTCACCCCGAAAAGCATAACAAAAAAACAACAAGGTGCCTGTTTCTTTTTTTGGCCCACGCCGCATCAAAATGACCCAAGAAAGAGAACCTCGCGCAAAGGCAGGTTCCAAAGCGGTGAAACTTGAAGCCTCCGCTAAAGAGGCTTCGCTAATTTATTTATATAAGTTTATTTTAAAACTGCCTGCTTGCGCGTCAAACTCCGTACACAGAGCTCCAGACTGCGATGAAAAACTGCATTTATCCAGATAGGTGTCGCTCTGGGACGTGGCCAGATTTATTGGCGTGTCTAGGGTTACGCCATCTGCCGAAATCATTTGTAGGGTTGACGGGTCCCCCTGACCATTAAAGCTGATTACCACAATTTCTTCTTCAGACTCGTTGGGCATAAATTGCGCCCATTCATAGCCCGCGTAGGACAGGTCATGAGCAAAAGTAAGAGTCCCCGAGTTGCCGAAATTCGTGTTCAAACTTCCGTCACTGTCGAGTTTTGCTAAGGCCATCACTTCGGAATCAGCGTCGACAAGATAAATCGTCAGATACAAAGCACCTTTAAAAAAGAAAGCACCTTGCAGGAACGAATAGTCCGGAATATCAGCACCCAAACCAGACAGGGCCCGTTCCCCCGCACTGCCAAAAGAAGTCACTTTACTGAAATCCTGGTTGTACAGATAGAGCGAATTTTCATTCATGTTGTTCGAGTCAGGACCCAAAACATAGAACTGATCTGTCGCAGGTACACCCACTAACAGAGACTTTTGATATGAATCACAAGGGCCTACAATGGTAATATTCTGAAGCGTGGAAGGATTTGCCACGGCCTGACCAAGAGCATTCAATCGCCAAAGAGCGGTGAAAGCGTCATCGTTCGTGTCAGCAACCACTGTCGACACCGTCAAACTTCCGTCACTATGAAAGATACTCGCCACCGAGGGAAAGTGCGAAATAACGTGATAGCCCCCCAAAGGCACAACCGCTTTTCCGGCTACGCCAAAGCTGCTATTTACGGTCCCGTCGGTGTTGTACCCATAGATGGTCAGGGCGAAATTTTTAGTGACGACGTCATAATCATAACCAGAAACATAAAGTTTATCGTCCTGAATCGCCACTCCACCCAAAGCGAAATGAGGAATTTTTAGAACACCTGAAGAACCAAAGGCGCTATCAACACTTCCAGCGGAAAGATACTTGGAAATGCGCACAATGTCGCCAGAGTGCGCTCCGAAGAAGGAGCTGACAGAATAAAAATTTCCTTCCGTATCATTTAGAATTTCTTGGGCATTTTCTTTCAGGTCCGTTAAATAAGAGCGAACCTCGTCGTCTTCTTTGAGGCCCAGAGTGCCATAAGTGTTATCCAGATTCCCGGTCGGAAGAATCTTTGCAGTGACTAAATTAAAAAGATTGTCTCCCATGACTTCATGATAGGTCTCGTAAAAAGCCATGATAGATCCGTCAGATTTAACCAGACTGGTGCGAGTCATGCCGCCATAATTAGTGATGCCAGTGGCGTATAAATTAAAGCCGCTATTACCGTAACTGATGTCGAGCGCTCCCCCTGACGTCAACCTTGCCACGAAGAGTGAGATCGTCGGCACACCGCTTTCGGTACTTTGTCCTTGCACATAAATATTTCCTGAAGAATCAAACCCGGCAATGCTTCCCCCATCGTATGCCCCCGAGGCCCCAGACACGTTCGCAAAATTATAGTATCCCGTACCGTTAAAGGTCGTGTCCAAGGTTCCATCTATATCGTAGCGGTAGACTCTAAAGTCATCATCAGGATGGGACTTAATGGCAGAAACATAGAGCTTGCTATTGTAGATAAAAACTCCTGAAAAAGAGATTCTGTTGGGAAAACTTTGTATCTCCGAAACAATTCCCGCGGTCCCCCAGGTCGCATCGACGCTCCCTGATGGCAATACTTTGTAAATGTATCCTGCATCAGAGCCATCTTGGCTGATGGTCGTGGCAATGTATAAATCGCCGTTAGAATCCAAAGCAGCTCGCCCTGGCGACTGAAATTTATAAGTCGCAGCGGCAGGAGGCAGGGGCAGAGTGTACGTTCCACCACTTCCAAAAGAAGCGTCGCTACTTCCGTCATAAAGGAGGTGTGAAACAGAGGCGCGCCAGTCAAACGACCAACTAGAAGGTGTAAGCTGAGTGCCGGTTGAATCGGTGTTCACAAAATAATAGCCCGAAGAACTTTGTAAAATGAAAGAGGTCCGACGAACCAGAGTGTTGGTCTCAAGAACCAACTGCCCACCGTTGCCAAAAGAAGAATCCAGGCTGCCATCTAAGTTCAAACGATAGAGATATCGAGTCGAATTATTTCCGGTCTCGACAGGGCTGGTATTCAGAATCACCAGAATTTTATTATTAGAGTCTTCAAAGAGAGTGATTCGCTCATAGCTTTTTCCAGATTCCAAAGCTAGGTAAAGAAAGCCATCACGAGCGAATCCCGTGTTAATAGAAAAATCTGCATTGTACATCCAGACCGCGGGCTTATTATAAAGCAGACCAGCAACTAGATATTTATTATTCGCTAACAAGATCACCGAAGAGGCTTCTTCCGAGGCATCGAAGTCCTCATAAAAAGAAACAGCATTCTGCTTTTTCAATGTTCCTTGAAATGAGGACGGTGGAGGTGTGGAGGCATTTTCTAAAGGATTTAAATCAGCGATGTTCAGATCCATCTGACACGCCGTCAGCGCAAAGACCTGCAAAAGTAGAAACGCACCGAAAAGGATCTTGACCATACCTTTACTTTTCGGTTGATCTAAACGGGGCCTTAACCACACAAATCAAAATCTCAAATTAATACTGTTCTTCCTTCATACAAATCCACTAAAAAGCGCCGAAAAAAAATGCACTCCCATTCAAAGAAGCGGATGATCGGCCATGGCCTTCAGTCGCGCCCAACGCCGATCGACTTCATTTTGAAAGGCCCCGAGGGCTTCGGCATATTCCGGCTTTAAAAGATGTTTCGATTTTCCCATCATTCCCAACCAGGCTGTCAGAGGAAGCTTCCGTCCCTCTTTTTCCGGATCGTAACTAAGACGAGTCAGGCCATGCTCAATTTCATAGAGTGGGAAGAAGCAGGAATCCGCCGCCTTCTGCAAAATATCCTGACCGTATTTTTCTTCAGACGCCCAATTCAACGGACAACTGATCAGTATCTTGCCAAACACAAGACCTTCGTTTTTCGCGTACCACTGAGCTTTGGCCGCCTTGGCAACAAGATCTGTTCCATAGGATTCAATGGCAGTAAAAACATAGGGAATGCCTGTCGCAGCCATGATCGCGGCCGTATCCTTATGATGAAAGGTCTTACCAAAAGAGGCCTTACCCACATGACTGGTCACCGTCTCTTTTCCAAACGGGGTTGTGTAACTTAATTGCCCGCCCGTGTTCATGTAACCTTGGTTGTCGTATTCTAAGATAATCATCTTATGATTACGCAGGGCTGTTCCAATAGTTGGTCCCATCCCGATGTCCATGCCGCCGTCACCAGTGATCATCACGAAGGTGATATCTTCGCCGACAGCAATTTCCCCACGGCGTTTTTTCTCGTAAAAAACTTCAACCAATCCAGACAAGGTGGGAGCGCCATTTTGGAAAAGATTATGAAGGTACGTCACACGATGAGCGCTAAAGGGATAATCGGTAGTGACAACCATCGCACAACCGGTGTGATATAGAACCACAACGTCCCCTTCAATTCCTTTAAAGAACTGATCCAGTCCCGAAAAAATACCACAGCCCGGACAGGCCCCATGTCCCGGCGCGATTCTTTTGGGCCGCGCCACCAACAAACTGGGGTTCGCCACCGTCACCTTCAATGGAGAATTTTTGCCTTCACTTTTCACGACTTCAATTTGCGTCAACCCCTGACTCATCTCTTCCCGTGAAAGTGGTGGCAATACCTGTGGTGGAAGATTTTTTTTGCTACCCGCCTCTGTTCCCAAAAATCCAAAGGCCGCAACGGCCTGCGGGTCGGTAATCACTGATAAAGCTTCGTTAATGAAAACCGCGGCATCATCTTCACGAAAGTCTTTACCGCCCAAACCGTAAATACGGCTGAGCGTTTTAATTCTGCATGCCGAGTCCGCGAAAAGAGTTCCACGAACTTCGTGACTGAGGGGCCCCCCTAAAGAGCCCGGAGTGTCACTTCTTTCGCCGATCAAAATAGAGGACAGATTCTGTGCGGCCGCCTTCAGTGCTTCGGCAGGAAAAGGGCGAAGCAGATTGGGCCGAAGCACGCCGACTTTTTTTCCCTCGGCGCGGGCTTGATCAACAACATCTTTAGCGGTTTCGGCGGCGGAGTTAAGCAGGAACAAGGCCGCTTCGGCCTCGTCCATTTGATAAGCTTCCAACGCCGGATAACTTCGCCCACTCAGCGCTTCGTAATCACGCGCAATCTGCTGGTAAACCTTCGCCGCGGCTTCGTGCGCTTGATGCAATTGAAATTTATTGTTGATAAGATCCGGATCGTTCATGTACGGCCCGACGGTCACTGGTTGGCGAGGATTCAAAGTGGAAAAGCTCGAACTGCATTTTCCTAAAAAATCCTGCACTATCTTTTTGTCTTTAAAAATCTTCGCCGACTGGCGCTGATGACTGGTGAAGAACCCGTCACTGACAACCATGACCGGCAGACGCACGTCAGGATGTTCCCCCAACTTTACGGCGATGATATTCATGTCGTAGACAGCCTGAGGCGTGGACGCCATAAGAATAATCCAGCCCGTTTGCAAAGCGTACATTAAATCAGAGTGATCGCAGCGAATATCCAAAGGCCCACTGACCGATCGGGTAACCAGGTTTAAAACCATTGGCAGCCGACTGCCCGCCTGCACAGGAAGCTGTTCCAGACTGTAAAGAAATCCGTTGGCACTGGTGGCATTCAATACACGCGCGCCCGCCGTCGTGGCCCCAAAGCATGCTCCCGCAGCCCCATGCTCACCATCGGCAGGAAGAAGAACTGTTGAGATTTCGCCTTTCGCCTTCATTCGGTCAATGATTTGTGCGATCTCGGTAGAAGGTGTGATGGGATAGTAACCCATGAAATGGAACTCGATGGCTTTTGCCGCTTCGGCCGCCAACTCGTTTCCGGTCATAAAACAATTCAATTGTTCAGCGTTCATATTCTAATCTTTCTGATCTCTTTTATGGAGGTGCGGAAAAAGATGCTGGCTTCTTTCTTCCTTGGTCAAATCCCCCTCGGGAACGGTGACCAGGGCCTGCACCGGACAAGCCACCACACACTTCTGACAACCTTTGCAATACTGATAGTCAATACCCTTTAACTGTGGGGGCGGGTTCTTCGCCGGGTCGATCTCCCACACAAAACAATAGTCCGGACAAACCATGTCGCAGTACCCGCAATTAAAACAAATCTCGGGAAGGAAACGAGGCAGCAGCCCCTTACGACTGGCGCTGTTGTCCTTCAAAACCGTGTTGCCGGGATTCACAATCAAACCACCTAAGGGCGCGTTCTCCCAACCAAGCTTCGGCAGAATTTCCGCGGTCTTTTCCACGCTGGCCTGAGACTCATCAAAAAGATATTCTTTGGTCTTTTTTATTCCGGCTTCAAACCCTTCGGAATTATTCTTTTGCACTTGTTCGGGCAAATGAGCGAAGAAACGCAAAAAGGTTTTTAGCAGAAGATCCGCCGGCACCTCACTGCAAAATTTTGTGATGGCCCCTAGCATGACGGCATTCAATCCGCACTCATGCTTAAGTGCCAGTGAAGTCGCATCTACGGTGGCGAACTTTCGAACCTTGAACCCTTGCGGGAATTGAATCTCGTCAGGGCTTTTGGTAGAGTTGATAAGTAAGTCCGTGTGGGCGTCGATCCCGTCAAGACATTCAGGATGAGTTTGCAAAAGAGACTCATGAAAGATCACCAGAATGTCAGGGTGCTTGATGTAAGAAGCGGTACGGATGATTTTACCTTCCGTCGAAAAGCGCACGAAAGATTTGACCGGAGTGCCTTTTTTTTCAGAACCAAAACTTGAAAAGTGATTTCCCGTATAGCCTTTACCCAGGACCGCCGCTTCGGCGAAAATTTTTCCTGCAGAGTTTGCACCCTGGCCGCCGATGGCTTCCATTCTGATGCTGACAGTTTTCCGCGAATAAGCGGGCTCTTCTTTTGCTTTTCGACCAAAGATCCACATGATGGCCCCCACTCAATAACACCACCAGAGACCCTTATTGCCAAGAACTATCGCCACCCAACCTCAGCTGAAATTCAGACTAAATTTAGAAGGTGAAACCTGAGGCCGAATTTTATCAGACCAAATTGAAGGATTCCAACATTTCGACATGGACCGGAATGTCCTTCATCAACCCCGACAGGCTTCGGCAAGGCCCGATGTTGATAAATCGCGAAACCTCATGATCCTGCACAAGCTTGGTCACCGCACGATGCCAATGAATGGTTTTGGTCATACTCAATATAAACTCGGATTTAATCTCTTCACAGTCTGTCAAAGGCTTCACCGAGAAGCTTGAAAACATCGGCGTCTGTGGCGGCAGCATTCGCACCCGCAACATATCGGCCTCGACTTTATTTACATAGGGTACAATATATCTTGAGTGCGCCGGATAGTTTAAAATCTGCATAACGCCCCAGCCCCTTTGGCGAGCTCTTTCTTCGACCTTTTTCAGATCTTCAAAGCGCCCACCGATATTCAGAAATCTTGGGGTCAGTTGGGAAACATCGACCTCAATGGAATCAAACCAAAGATGGTCTTCGTCAGAAAAAGACTTGCCCTTACCGGCAAGCACACCGATGTTGCCACCAATCTTATCAATACCGTCAATCTTTTGCGTGAAATAAACATGATTGAAGATGGCGTCCTCAAAGGTATAAGCCTTCGCAAATACCGCCCGCGCTAAATCACCCAAGGAGCATCCCATAACCCAGTCGGGAGTCCCCAACTTTTGTCGCAAATGCTCGGCAACCCCACATTGAGTCGCCGTAATTGCGACTGCCGCCAAACTGATATTTTCGATAGCATAGATGTTTTCGGTGGAAGAATGCAAAAATTCCACCAGATTCACATTCATACCAAAATCATTTTTTAAGACACGCTCAGAGCGCGAAAAATAGGATTGCACTTCCGGATAGTCTATAAACCGCAAGCGATCCGCTTTACGCAACAAACCATTCAGACCGGGAAAGATGTAAACGGTCTTCATAAAACGGACGCCACTTCCCGCTGATCCTCAGCACCGCTTGCCAAAATGGCATCGGGCAAAAGACTCTTCAAATGCGGCATCATCGCAAACATAACTCGTTCAAAACATCTTCGTTCAAACTCACGCAACTCGGCAAAGTAGGCTTCATCGTAAGAGGGGTGTTGCACCAGATTGCGATGGAATAATTGAGCATGATCTTTTTCATCATCCAAAATGCGCCCCAGAACATGGGAAACAAGAATATCAGAGGTCGTCGCGGCCAGTTTGGAATAATGCTTAAAAACCCTCATTTCGATCAAAGTCGTCGAGTAGAAGTAAACCAGTTCAGGTTCGCTCACCTGCTGTTTTACTTTCGCAAATATCTTGTTTTGATATCGCAACATCTGCGTGCACATCTTTTCCTGCAAAAAGTTGTAAACCGGGTTGGCTCGCAAGGTGTAACGTCCCAAAGAGACCGATCGATGAAGAATCTTTTGATGTCTTATTTCATCTTGAAGATGTTGATCCATAAAGTCAGGTGCTTGGGCCTGGCATTCTTCAAAGTACTTGTAGGTCGCCAGCGCCGCGTGTTTCTCGGCGCAGCCGACGGCATAAACCCACGCCGTTCTGGATCGGACATCGCTGTCTAAAGATTGCAAAAATTCATCATGCAAATCACTGGACTCGGATGACGTCTCGTTGAAGATCGCCGTCAATCTTTGAAAAAGTCTTTTGCACATATCCTTTTCAATTCGATGCAGCTCTGGAAGATCCAACTTATTTTCTTCGGGAAGCTGATTCAGCATCGTTCTGCCGAAACGAATGTGGTCATGCTCATCCGCAACGATGGCATTTATGGTTTCGCGAACCCAGTCTAACTTCGTATGCGATAAATAAGCGGAATAAACCTGAAAAGGAAATTGTTCAATCGTCAAAGCGCCGTGAACATAGGCCACGTGTTTATTGACAGCTTCGATCAAGTGCGGATTGCTAAAATAGCCCACCACAAAGCTTCTCATGACTTCGTTGATCTTGTGCAGTTTATTCTTTTCCTGCAAACTTAGATCAGATCCCAGAATCTGAATTGCCAACTGCTCCAACTGACGGCCATGGCGATATTCATCTTCCGCATGGGCTTCAATCTCGGCCACCAGACCCGCTGGAGTTTTTGCGGAAATATTGGCCCTAATCTGATCCCCGGCCAATCTTTCGTGATCCGCCATAGATAAAAGAAAAATAGCCTCTAGGCGCTCTGAATGACAGATGGACTGAAAAAATGAATTCAACGTCTTAGTCATGCTTTCGGACATGTATAGCCTCGTAGTCAAAAATTAAGTTTGCCTATTTTTCGATATATTCTAAAAAATAAGTAAAACCCACCGACTCTGAGAAACAAAAATAGAGATCTAATTCTCAGTATTTATACATGTCTAAAAAATCCACTGACCAAGTATTGGACGCATTAACTTGCGGACTTTGCCAAGCTTTGTTGCAGCTCAAACTACAGCGGAGCTCAGGCGAGCGTGCAACAAAAGACTTAGAATAACCCTTCTTACTTCAATCTGGTCTCTAACAACTCTGTCAAGGCGGTCAGCGCATCCACCCAGGTAAAGATACCGACCAGTTTGCCATTATCGACAACCAAGGCCGATCCGAATTTCTTTGAAGCCATTTCGGCACAGACCTCGGCTAAGGACGCATTCGGAGAAACCGTATAAGGGTCTTCTGAAAAGGCCTCGGACACTCGCACCTTTTCTGGATCGACATCTTTGAAACTAGAGACAAGTTTAATATCCCGGTCAGACAAAATTCCCACCAGACGACTGGCATCTAAAACCGGCAAGTGGCGAATCTTCATGGCGAACATAAGCTCTTCGGCCTTCGCCAGTGTTTGATGCGCGCCAATTGTTTCAGGCGAAGTTGTCATATACTTCTGAATTGTAGGTGCTGCTTTCATCTAAAACCTCCCTTGGTATAAGTGAAATTCACAGGTCTATTCAGACTGCCCCTCTAAATTAACTTTTGTTAGACCGAAGGGGAAATAGAAAGCCGCTCAGCCCGGGGCAGAATCGCATGACGATTGGTGTCGCCAAGTTCAATCCGATCCAAATTCCGACTTTTTTACTTTCTGTTGTCTCAATTCAGGAAAACTCGCCGACCCCGGAAAACCCTTTTTTGGGGGAATTGCACTAAGAACTGTTCACCCATCAGACATTCTTATGTTATTCAAAGTCTTCTGAAGATTCCTTTGACAGAAATTTTTTGGAATCTGCGTTTTCTCTAAACACACAAAATTATATTTTTTTCCTCCCATTTTTATTTCCCGCAATTTCCTCTAATCTATTTTTGGATCTCACGAGGAGGGACCACCATGATCAAGCAAACTCTTGTTTCAGCATTGTTAGCAATTGGATTTCTTGCAGGATGCAACAACTCTATGTCAGGCATCGAGACCGCAAGCGAAAACAGCCCTCAGAGTGTACAAAACACTTCTGAGTCGCAAAAGATGCTTCAGCAACTTGAGGCCACCTTGCGAGCCACACAAACTTCAGAGGCCGCGACTCAGCAAAAACTGACAACCACAGGCTTGGCCCTGAATAACTCTCAGATCAGCACCATTCTGGGCATGGCAAGTTCCGCGTTGGGCGGTGCCGGACTTGGTAATAGCAATGACTTGAGTGCCATTCTTCCCGTGCTGATCGGTGGAGCCTCTCAAGGCGTTGGCAATTTGGGCTTACCGACAGCGCAAACCACAGATTTGTTAGCTCTGATTGGCAACGGTTCATTGGGTTCGATCATCGGTATTGGCTCTGCTTCAGGCTCTGGAGTTTCCACGGATCTTATTCAGACCCTCACGGGCTCTCTATTTCAGAATCTGCCTGCCGCGGGGATCTCTTCGGGAAATATTTCTCAGGTGGCGGGTTCGTTAATTGGTTCCCTTACCGGGAATTTGGGATCCACGGGCCTAGGTGCCGGTGATCTTGCCAGTGTCATTCAAAGTATTTCATCGGGAGCTGTCTTGGGCATCGGCGGCATCAATGGAAATGGCGGCATGAACTCGGCATTGTTTTCAAGCATTCTGTCGCAAATTGGTGCGGGCTCGGTGCAAGGAATTTCGGGAATCACACTTCCTGGAGGCATGAACACGTCAGTGCTGCAGACTTTGCTGGGCTCATTCACTTCGGGTTCGAATTTGGGTTTAGGACAACTCGCAGGATCGCAAGTGATAAACAACTCGGCAATTTCAACTTTGCTTGGCAGTTTGATGCAGGGACAAAATGCCGCTTTGCCGAACATCGGCTTGGGCTCGAACCAACAACAAACCATGGCGCTGTTTCTGCAAATGCTTCTTGCGAACATGGGCCGCTAACATGTGTTAGAGCGATGTCCGCCCCAGGGGGGTGAAATCATCCTCCCCTCTCTTAGAGACCTTCGCCGTGAATTGAAAACGAAGGTCTCTCTTTCGGCTTGATTCTGATCTTAATCATAAACAGCTCCCCCCCGAAGTCGATACACTTTTTAGATAAGACAACTTGAACGCGTCGGGGCGTGAGCATGGCAGAAATCAAAAGAAAAGTGAGTGAGTTCAGTTTTAATGAACTTTTCTATTCGCGCACGAATAAAAAAGGCCTCATTGCCTCTGGCAACCGCGTCTTCGAAAAAGTCTCTAAGTACAATCTGTCCGAAATGCTTGGCAAACCTCACAACATCGTTCGTCACCCCGATATGCCACGAGGAGTTTTTTACCTGTTGTGGGACTATCTGAAGGCGGAACGCCCTATCGGCGCTTACGTCGTAAATCTAGCGAAAGATCAAAGTGAATACTGGGTTTTCGCTTTGGCGCTGCCAATTCCGGAAGGTTATCTATCTATCCGCCTAAAACCTAGCAGTGCTTTTTTTACCTTGGTGAAAGACAAATACCAAGACCTGTTGGCGATCGAAACCCAACGACAGATTTCACCCAAAGAATCGTCAGAGATTCTTTTAAGCGTGATCGAGTCCCTTGGGTTTCCCAATTACGATGTTTTTGTTTCCGAGGCGCTGGCCCTGGAACTAGAGTCGCGGCATCGCGAACTTAAACTGCCGGAAATGGGTATTCTGGTTCTTTTGAAGAATTTCCTGGAAAAGGGTCAGATTCTTCAAGAAAAAGCGCAACAGATAGATCTGGCCTATCGAAAAAGTTCTTTGGTTTCGTTGAATCTGGATCTTCAATCCGCAAAAATCGGCAGCGAAGCTTTGGCTATTTCCGCTGTGTCAGTTCAGTACCGAAAGGTTTCTGACGAGATTCAAACCGAGATCGCGCAGTTTGTGGCTCTGACCAAACGAGTGATACAAAAAGTGCAACGCTGTCAGTTCGCTCTTTGTATCTTCTTGTTGCAATCTGAAATGACCGACCTTTTTTTAACGGAACGCCATTCGGAATCAATTGATCACGAGATCGAAAAAAAATATCTCAAAGATCTGACCACCGAGTCCATTCAATATGCCAAAGAGCAGCTTCAATCCGTCAAAGCTGAGCTGGAGGCCTACCGCATCTCATATGAAGAGGTCCGTAAACTGGCGATGGTTCTTGAAATCGTGGGTATCGTCGGCAAGATAGAAGTGGCTAAGCTAAAAACGGACATCCAAAGTCTGCTGCAATTGATGGACGATCTGAATCACTATAAAAACACCTTGAAGTTCACCCTGGCGGAAATCCAAAAAGCATGTACGGACTTAGGCGACATGACCAAGCAAATCTACGGCGAAATTGAGCTAAAAACGAAGGCGATGGTTGGTGTTTAATCGCGACGTGGTTTCAAGGCCCTGACAACTCCCTGGCGATCCGCCAATATCCAAAGATCTTTCTGTAGCACTACGTTGGTGAAAGCGCCCTTCCACCCCTCTTCTGGCCGCCACGTGAAAAGCAACTTCTGATCACCACGACTGTAAACATAAAGTCCTTCCGCTCCCGGAAGAATAACGTGATTGTCAGCGTCCACGACGACAGAGGCGTAGTTCATGCCCTTGGTGGGGACAGGCAAAATCCACTCTAATTTCTTCTCTTTCAGATTGAACTGATAAATCTGACCATGAAGATCCGCAATCAACAAATGATCCCCACGAACAACGGACTGACTGATAAGGGCGCCCGACGTGTTAAAGGTGAAGTAGTCTTTACCCGTGGTCTTTTCATAACAACTCAGTTGTCCGTAATGGGTGTTTTTATAAACATCGCCAACGCCAAAACAGACGACGTCTTGCCACAACGAAGGCACGCCCCAAGCGGAGGTCGGCAGAGTTTTTTCCCAAAGCACTTTGCCTGTTTCAATATCCAAGGCGTAGGCTTTGGTTTCTTTTTCTTCGTAGCCCATGTCTAAACCCGTGCCGATGTAGACACGTTCTGAATCCACCCGCGGATAGGAATCCACATGGCCCGCATTAAACTGCCATACTTTTTTGAAAGAGCGAGCGTCCACCGCATACAAGCCATCTTTGCCAGCCGGAACCAACAGCCGGGTCTGCCCGGCATGCGATGCCACGACCGCGGCCCTTTCAATATGCCCCTCGGTGTGAAAGGCATTGATAAATACACCTTCGCGCAAATCAAAGGCATAAAGCCGAGCATGATGGGTCAGGTGCACACCTTCACCCACGAAGATTTTGTTATCCCAGATGACGGGAGAAGTCATCACTGGCTGACCGATTTCGAATTGGCGAAGAGTCTTTCCCGTTTTTAGATCCAGCTCCAGCAAACGGCCTGCATTGGTGCCAAGAAACAGCGAAGCCCCGCCGAAAACGGGCGTCCCAAAAACAGCCGAATGAAGTCGGTTTTCCCACACCATCTCCAGTGCGGAAACTTTTTTAGCAGTTTCCACGATACTTTCGTCTTTGCCGGTGTAGTCCTGTCCAGAGGCTTGCACGTGTCGATTCTGAAACTTCACCCACCACAGCGGATAAGATCCGTTAGAAAGGTATTGCCCCCCCTTGATTACGCCAAAGACCAGAGCATTGGAAAGCAAGGCCCACAAAAGCACTTTTGGTTTCACCAGCACTTCAAAAAGCTTCTTCGGTCCCTCGGCCTTCAGTTCCACACCGAAGAACGCCGCGATCCACGTCGCCAGACTGGTCAAAATCATGCCCAGAATGGTGAAAGGCAGAACCACCGTGGGAATGATTGCAAGTTTAGTTGCTTCGTCTAATTGAACCGTGATTTCCATCAACCCAAACACGTTCGCCCTCCTTAAATATCTGACTGGCCGCACGGATTTCTCCGACGGCGGGAAGTCCCATTTCTCGTGCCACAATGGCACAGTGGGAAAGAACACCACCCCGCGATACGATCACGGCGCGCGCTCGTTGAAACAGCGGTGTCCAGCCTGGATCAGTGGCTTCCGCAACCAAAATATAATTTTCCGGCCAGGCTTCTAGATCCTCTTGTTCCGGATCGTTGACGATATGAACAATTCCGCTGGCGACCCCGGGAGATAACGAGACGCCCGTTAACAGCAAAGAATTCTTCTGAGGAGTTCCTTCGTCCAGAACCTCTCGCAATTCCTGCAGGGAAAAAAGCATTGGCAAATCCACCGACTTGAGATGATGGGCCGTCTGCTTTCTTTCTTTGGCCAGCGCTTTTAGTTTTTCCAAATCCTGATGTTCCCGCAACGACAGGACCTCATCCAACTTCAACCAAAAGATCTCTGCTTCCAGATTCATTCTTCCCGCAATGGCTAAAACCAGCCAGCGAATCTGCGCATAGGGTTTCATGAGCTCCATTTTGATTTCTTCACGAATCTGCATGAGCTTTTGCAAGTCCTGCCATTCCTGTTGAAACACCGGGCGGCGAATTGCCGAGATTTGCGCTAAAAGACTTTGGAAAATTTTTGACCCGGCCTCTGGGGATACCGGCTTTTTCGGATTGTTTTTTTGATGTGGCTGGGCGGTCTCAAGCCAACGCGGATGCGATAATTCCAACTCGCCGACACCGCGGTGGCCGTAGCGACTTAAGAAGCTTTTCCACTTATCCTGCGAGTCCCCGACCTGAGAAAGTTCCTGATACATGCGACTAGCGACGGTTTGCAAACCTTCGCCGGTCAAAAGATGAACCGTTTCCTTGGCCCGCTCTGGTCCCAAGTCTTTTTCCAAAAGAGCAAAAAGCCCCTGTGTCGTTGATTCAAGCAAAAGGGTGATTAAAAAAGTCCCCTGCAGATAGTCTTTACTAAAAGACTGGCAAAGGTCACTTAATTTTTTTTGCTGCTCTTGGAGAGAAAGGTCCCGGTATTGCTCAAAAAGAGAAAAAGAATCCGCCTTGGAAAAAGCCGGCGTCTTTACATAAGACAGCGCTTGTTGCGCCAATTCGCTGCGCCCGGTTTGAATCTTCCAGGCCACCTGCAACATCTTCGTCAATCCCAAAGGAGCTCGCAGCAGCATCGCGGGGCTTAACTTTTTCCAATCAAACTCGAGATGTGGTCGCGGCTGCGGAATCAAGCGATAAGGAGATCTGCCAAAATACACCGGCTCTAGAGACTTTAAATTTAAATAGGCTCTTCCATACACGCGATCCAAAAGACTGAATCCTGCTCGCTGCTGACCCAACCCCTCATACCCGAGGGACTTTAACGCCAGATCAAACGCCTGTCCTTCTTGAAACGTTTTTTGCCAAATATCGAAGGTCAATTCCGTCGGAATTCCGGTCCACTCGGCAAAAGTGTGCCCGTCCCAGACACTGTCTTCAGGAAAGTCTGTGCGCACTCTTTGCCACTCTTGATCCAGAATTTTCCGGCGCGCTGATGGGGCCGCATGCGCCGTGATAGGACGTGATTGCAGAATCCAGAAGCGGCCCTCCTGGTCAATCGCCCACTCCATATCCACCTTATAGCCGAAGGTCTTTTCAACCTCTTGCCCCCAGTGCACGACTTGTTGCAAATATTCTTTTTTCCATGCCGCAGGTACAGGGATTTCATCCGCGGCACTGAAGCGATACGGAGTCACTTGGCCCGAAACCAGTTGTTCACCCTGGCCCTCAACCACTTCCACCAGCCATGACGAATTTTCTTTGCGCGGATCAACAGAAAAGAACACACCTGAAAACTGCGAGTTGATCATTCTTTGAATCAGAACGTGCATGGGAACTTGCGCACGCTCGAAATGCGCGGCATAAGCGCGACTGGCGGTGCGATGGACCGCTTGAAAACAGGTTCTGATGGCGGCCGCCAAATCTTTGGCCGTAGCAATATGAAGAAGCGTGACGAACTGACCGGCATAACTGAAATCAGGGCTGTCTTCACCGGAAGCAGAACTTCGCACCGCGACCGGAAAAGCGCCCTGCTTTTCCCACCAGTCAGTGACGGCCTGCAAAGCGAGCGCGTCCGCAGGTTCATGAAAAAGAACAGCGCCCCCGGGGACCGGAAAACCTTTTTGCAAAAGAACAGCCAAAGTGGAGGCTTTTCCTCCCATCAGCTGCAATTCAGAAGGGGTGGCGTTGGTCAAATCCCGAAAAATGGGGATACTGGCATTGGTGTCCATGGAGCCTCTCGATCTAGAGAGACTCTGTTAACATTCTTTGCCACGTTGAGCAATTTGGAAGTGCTCCGCCCCCGCCGGTGGAGGTTGTTTTTAGGACGCTTGCGGGTGTCCTGTAATCAAATGTGACAGCTCCAAAACGGATTCATCAAGGTATTTCGCCTGTTGGGTCATTTCTTCAGAAGACGCCGCAACTTCCTCTGAGGCTGAAGCGTTTTGCTGAACTGACGTATCCAGTTCGTTCATGGCTTTGGAAATCTGAGATATTCCTTCGGCCTGATCCTTACTGGCGGCGGCGATCTCTTCGGTCAGACTGGTCATCTTGCGAATGGAAAGAAGGATTTTTTGTAAGTGCTCGCCACTTTCTTTGGCGGCATTTTCACCTTCATCAATTTTGCTGACGCTGGTTCGAATCAGATCCGAAATGTCTTTGGCCGCAACAGAACTTCTTTGCGAAAGACTGCGCACGGCTTCGGCCACGACGGCGAATCCCCGCCCGTGCTCCCCAGCCCTGGCGGCTTCCACCGACGCATTTAAAGCCAAAAGATTCGTCTGAAAGGCGATATCATCAATAATGGAAATGATCTCTTCGATTTTTTTGGAGCTGGCTGATATTTCGTACATCAACTCGATCATATGGTTGATCTCTTTTTCACCGTGCTCCCCTGACTTCAAACTGTCTTTGGAAAGATGCGACGCCGTCGAGGCGCTTTCTGCGTTGTTCTTCACCATGCTGGAAAGCTCTTCAACCGAAGCCACGGTTTCTTCCAATGAACTTGCCGCCTGAACGGCCCCGGAAGAAACCTGATGACTGGCCGCCGCTAATTGTTGGCTCACGGTCAACACCTGTTCTTCCGTCTGCTCAATACCTTTTAACACCCGGGTCAGTGACAGCGCCAGGGTCTGACCGATCCAAATTCCCACAAATACGATCCCCACAATTCCCAGCACACTTAAGCCGACGACAATACGTTCTCCCCAATTGGCGACGTTCTGGGAATCCTTCACTTCGGCGGCCACTTCGGTTTCGATAATGTCACTGGAGTCCATCGCCGCCTGAATCATCGCTTGCACATGCGGTACAAGAACCTCCAACATGATCTTACGTGCTTTCAATGCATTTGCGGGATCGTGAGCCTCCAGTAAGGTCATAATTTCGTTAAGCGGTTTATCTAAATTCTGAAGCTCATTAAGAACTATGGGAAACTTCTCCTTCAAATCCTCCGTCAAATATTTTTGCCCAAATTCATCGGTCAACTTTAGTAAAAGCGCATGGCGCTTGCGGACCTCTTCTAATTTTTCCTTGCGCACAACGGGATTGTCGACTTCCGCCTCTGCCGTCCACAGAAAACGCATCATCGCATTCCCATGCACGCGGATATTCATGATGATCTGGTTCTTGGGAAACAGCTGATTGGCTAAAGTCGCACTATTCGAAAACTGCGCCCGCAATGCCCAGATAGCCGTCAGACTTAAGACAATGAAAAGAGCACTGGGAATCAGAATTAAAACCAATAGTTTAAAGCGAACGCCTCGCAACCATGAACTGACCGCTGCCATAACCACCTCGTGACTGGATTGCAGATTTGCCAATCGAATCGGAGTTTATATGGCCACCCATAAGAGGCTGAATGCGAAGGCGAGGTTTATTTATCTTAAATACCTTCGGGGTGGAGTCTTAAGTGACAATTCTGGGAAACTGCTAAGGTCTTCGACACCCCGAAGGGGATTTAAAACCATTCAAGGCAATTCCGGAAGGCCCACGAATTGCTTTAAAAAGCCGCGTGCAGGGAGTTGCAAATGAAAAAAATGATTCTTCCGTTACTGATGCTTATGTTTTCTTCTCAGGCCTTCGCCTCCGCTTTTGATTCATTGAATGATCAAAAACTTCAAGGGGAAGCCTACTCAAAACTTTTAAGTGAAGCCCAGAATATCACGATCTCGGGTGACATTCATGAAGGTGAAAAATTAACGACGATTTTAAAAGCTGCCGAAGACTATCACGCGGAAATGCTGGATCTGCTGGAACGCGGTGAAAGTATTGAAGACATGAAATCCCCGGTTTCTTCCGTCGACACGCAATGCAAGATCAACGCGCAGAAGACAGGCGCCGAATGTATCGTCTTCATCAACTTCAAACCCTTGGGTGAAACAGCAATTATTTTCTCTGTCGAGTTGAATGAAAAACAAGAAGTGATCTCAATCAGCAACCGCGCGGAAATTTCGCGAGGCGCTTAAGACCACCGCACCCCGGTGAACTTCGCCGGGGTCTTTACGCATTTTCGTAAAGTTCTTTTTCCAGTTCCTGTAAGTACGAAATATTTGTCTCTTTCGTCACCAAAAACGGATTCATCAGTGTCAGCCGCAACAGCACCATTTGCTGCGTGTCCACGTTCAACTTCATGTTCTTGGCTTCCTGCTTAATAAGCTCCGCGTACTGCTCCATTTTCAAAGTGGTCTTAGACACCATAAACCGCCCATTGGCATTGATGCGTTCAATAAGTCTTTCCGTCAAAGCGTTGGTTTTCGCAAGACTGCCATCCGCAGAACAATTCACCAGACATAACAGATTCAGATTCTGATGACTTAAATATTTTAACTGCGTTCTTTTACTTAGAAGAGCTTCCAACTGGGCTCGAGCCGCAATGGTTTTCTCTAATATCTTTCCATACCCGTCTTCAGTCAGTCCGATATTTTCATTCGTCATCCAGGTCGCGGTCGCCCCAGAGGCCGCGCGCGATCCTTCCAGAGTTTTTAACCAGCGATCAATTCCTTGATGAGGTGACTGAATGTACTCGGCCTGAAAAGCGGAAACACGGTCATTGATAGGATCGGGTACCAGAAAAGCTCCGCAGGCATAGGGAATGTATCCCAGTTTGTGCGGGTCCACCGTCACTGAATTGACTCGGGCAATCCCCTTCAGTGACTCACAGGTTCTTTCATCCAACTTTTCCTTCAAGGTGCAGAAATATCCGCCATAAGCCGCATCGACATGGTGCCAGATATGATAGCCATGCTGAGCCATCTGTTGATCTAAAATATTTTGGACTTCATGAACCGGATCACATTTTCCAAGCTCCGTTGTCCCGGCAACACTGACAATCATAGCGATAGGGCGATTCTGACTTCGGAAGTGATCGATCTTTCTAGCCAGGTCCTTCGTGTCTAAGACACCTTGAGAATCCAGCTCAATAGGAATAAAAGACTCGTCACCAAAACCCAAAAGTGAAACAGCCTTCAACCAAGAATAGTGCTTCGAGTTGGGCACCAAGACGACGGCCCCCTGAAAGACATGACCAAAAGTCTGACCATACACAGTCTGCGCTCGCCAAGGTCCCAAAGCCACGATGCTGTGACCTCTTAAGTCCGGCTCATGTATGTGGTGCTTCTCAATAAGGTCATTATACTGCTTCCATCCCATGTGCGCGGCCGAGAAATAAGTAAATTCATAGCCGTGATGTTGATTCAAATAGGACCCTAAAGACAGAAAATGATCCATGCGATAACGAGCGCGCCACAGTCCCTCGATATTCGCCACGGTGCCACCGCTGGTGAAATGCCCGGTGCAGTCTTTACGGTCAAAACCAACCATCTCCCCTAAGGCTTTGATCGCCTCTTCTTCGACAAAAGAACCGACCTTCGCCGCTTCTGTAGAAATAATATTGGGATTTTGTAAAAGCGCAATGAAGTGCCCGATTAAAGCTGGAAGTGAAACCTCTGAATACATGTGGCCCACATAACGAGGCGAGAACTGCGGGATTTCGTTTTCAAAGCGAGACATCAGACTTTGAATGGCCGCATGCATTTTTTTTCGCTTATCTTGAAACTCGGGGGACTTCTGATCTTCGCGCGAAATGGCCTTACCATCCTCGGGAAAGTGATCCTGTCGCCAGGTAAACCAGTGGTCCAAGATTGAAAGAAACTCCGAACGCAACCAATCGGCATTTTCGGATTGAGGACCTAAAAAGAAACTTTTGATAGATAAATCTTGCGGAGCACAGTCTTTCATATGCTCGGCAGACTATCATTCTGCCATTTTATTGGCATGACTTTTCTCATAGGCTGGGGGCTTATCCGCGTTTCTTTCCCCCGCTTTAAAGCATGTCGCTCTGCAGTCATTCAGAGCGGATATTTCAATTTTGGGTAGAGGTTTTCGTGTCAGGATTCTGCGGACTCAAACAAGCCGTGTATCCTATTTTAAAAGACATCCATCCAAGGGAGAAGTAAATGAAATATCTGTTAGGCATTAGCGTGATCATTGCCATAAGCGCCGGCTGTTCAACGCGTGGACCTCAGAAGGGTCACAGAAACGTCGCCACTGTCTCGGACGTCTGCGCGAAGTTATCCGCGCAAATCTCGGATCCGACGGCGCTGAATAAGCTGGGCTGTAACAAAGAGGGCCGGCCCTCTGATATTTTTGTGGGAAAGTCCCTCTGGAAAAAAGGCTACAACGGCGGCACCTTCAACGAGACAGAAACTCTGGGAGTTATCATGGATGCCGTTCGCAAAGCCCACAGTGACTGCTCACGCCAGTACACTTTGTGTGTGGTCAAATCTGTGGGACAAGAATATGTAACACAGGCCCCTGACTATGGGCGAGAGGTCGCTTACAAAGTCATCATACAGGGAGTGGATTCAAAGTTAGACAACGGAGCTTTAAAGAAATTCGAAGGAAGCAGTTCGATCTCGCAACGCCGACAAAGCGCTCTTCATCTTCTTTCCGCAGAGTATGCCGCTTTAGCCCGCGCTCTGAATAGTTGTTATGAAGAAGGCTTCACTCTTTGCGCGGTCGCCGGTTTACCTCAAAGTGAGACAGGTTATAACTCTCAACGTGAATCGTATTATGCGAATGCGACGGCTGTTGTTATCGGCCTTGAAATCGCCCACCTGCGAAAGATGTCTGCACAACCTGCGGCGAACTTTAAAGTGGAGTATGGAGTGGCGGTCCCAACAGTTCACTTAGAGAGCGCTCTTGACGTTGACATCTGAACTTCTAAAAAAGACTTCAATGCCCTCGGGGGTTTCTATCTCTTTTAGAAACCCCAACAAACGTTCCAAGCCTCGCCCAAAGTCATGAAGCCTCTTGGTCCTGGATTCACAACCTCGACTCATGGGCTTTCTGAAGAATCCGATAATTTCCCGATGAAACAAAAAAATATAAAATACTCACTTATTTCTTGCCTGGCATGCTTCGCGTTGATGGCAACGTCTTGCGCACCTAAAGAGGAAGAAATTGGCGACGATCCTTCGACCGAGACTCCTGTCGATGGCACCCCGAGTGCACTTTATGTTGAAAATGCTCGCGACACCAAAGCCGATGTCACGGTGACTGTAGTGGGTGTCTTAAGTGGTCAGACGGTCGCGTTGTATTCGGATTCAAATTGTCAGACACAGCTCGCGCAGGGAGTCGCTTCAGGAAGCACGATCGATTTTGAGTTGACGGGACTTTCGAGTGGCGTTCACAACTTTTACGCAAAATCAGAAAGTGGCGCATGCTCCACGGCAACGATTTCATACGAATATGTTCAGTGCCCTGCTGGATATATAAGAATCCCCGGAGCCCCCAGCCGAGGTGTCGCACCTTTTTGTGTCATGCAGTTTGAAGCAAAAAATGTTTCTTCGGTGGCCACCTCTCAGGCCAACCTCGCCCCGTGGACCAACGTTTCCGCAGAAGAAGCCAAAAGTAATTGTCGCGCCTTGAATTCTGGCGGAAACACTTACTACGATCTTATCAGCAATCAAGAATGGATGACGATTGCTGATGACGCTTACGCCGTCGCTGACAATTGGCACAACGGAAACGTCAATTCTTATTTGAGTTACGGCAATAGTAATAATGAGAAAACGCCGATGGCCGTCAGCGATGAAAGTGATCCTTGGTCCGGTGTGACTTTAGCGGGAAATCCCACTACCAATCACGAATACCGTCGGACTCACGTTCTTTCCAATGCGGCCGTGCTCTGGGACTTTGCGGGTAACGCGGCGGAAATCGTCGACTATGGAACTCAATCAACCTACACGTCTCCACCTGCGTGTGTCGTCGGTGCAAATGCAGACCGGGACGCAAAAAGTATTTTAGACAATAACTATTGTCCCGCCCTAGGCACGACACATTATATGCCGACAAATCCCGGTAATTCTTACTCTCTTCAATACGTCGGGTCGTTCTATGGGAGTCTTGATTCCGGCCGCGCTTTGAGTCGCGGTGGCGGATACAACTTCATGAACCGCTCAGGTCTGTATGGTTTACGCTACTCGACTCAAGACACCGCGACCGCTTTAGGTTCGATCTTTGGCTTTCGTTGCGTGTATCGTCTAAATCCGCTTGTGCGAATGAGTCTTGATTGGGCAAAGGATTTTGATTCCACGCCTGACATCACGGTATCAGGAGTTCAGTACGGCCACACGGTTTCTTTATATTCTGATGCGAACTGTTCAACTCTAGTTGCCAGCAAAAAATCACAGGGAACGAGCGTCACGTTGACTACGTCCACATTGAGTGCTGGCAGTTACAACTTTTATTATAAAATAAAAGATCGCAACGATGTCACTTCGGCCTGTTCCGTCACCTCCATCGCCTACGAGGTGGCAAGTTGTCCTACCGACTATCTGCCCATCCCTGGTGATAAGGTCAAAAACGTAAGCCCCTTTTGCGTGATGGCCTATGAATCACGCATCAATGGAGGAACCACGGCAAGCAGCTATCCTTCCACGAATGTCTCGGGACGCTTTGCCAAAGATACATGCCTGGGCCTGAACTCGGGCGGCACAAAATACAATCTCATCAGCAACCTTGAATGGATGACTATTGCGGATCAGATCGCTTCTGTCGCTTCAAATTGGTCCTCAGGAGTTGTCGGCACAGGCGAAATGAACAAAGGCAACTGGAATGCCAACGACACTGTCCGCGCGATTTCAGATACCACGAATCACTGGGATGGCATGACCGCTGACCACGTCCCCACCACCGAGTTCAAATACCGTCGCACACACTATCTTCCTTCGGGGCAAGTTATCTGGGACTTTTCGGGCAACGCCGAAGAAGTCATTGATTATGACTCTGGCACCACGGGCGCAAGTTATCAATTGGCTCCCGCTTGTACAGTGGGAGACGGCACGACCTCTTATCAACTTGCTTCTGTGGCTGCGAATTCACAGTGCACGAATATTGATTCCTCTCACTATGTTCCGGCTCGATCCAGCGACAACAACACCCAAGGCACGGGTGTCTTTTTCCCGCACACCGCAAGTTCAGTGCTTCTGCGCGGCGGCTCTTACGCGATGGCTGATGACATCGGAATTTACACATTGAAAATGAAGAATGTCACAGCCACGACCAACTTGGGAACCGACGTCGGCTATCGCTGCGTCTATCGTCCTTAAAATAGTTCTTTGAGGTCGGAGAAAACTCCGGCCTCGAATCTGAGTCTGCTCACAATTCCCTTTCCCGCCTTATTTCTTTTTAAGCAAGAATCAAAGACACATCCGACACAACCGACACGGTTTCTATTTGAGATATCTTCATAAGGCTTATTAAAGAACCGTTAAAGAGACAGTAAGAGGTACTAAATGTATTCGGCTCGTCTCTTTAAAATACATGCTCTTTTAGCGCTTTTCGGAGCGACGATTTATTTATTCTCTTCTGTTGCCTGGTCTCAGCATAAAGGAATTGGATTTCAAGCGGTTATTAAAAAAACTGACGGCAGTTATCCCACCGCTTCCGGCCTCACCGTCACTTTGCAAGTGCTGTCCCCGACAGGCGCCTGCGTTCTTCGTGAAGAACAGTTTTCCAATGTCACAATCACAAATGGATATTTGAATTTGGTTTTAGGACAGGGAGATTTTTCGGCCCCTGCAAACTACAATCCTTCACCGACTTTGACTCTGGCTGAAGTCTTCGACAATAGCATCCCCAGAACAGGTTTAAAATGCGTGGATGCGGATAACAATATCTTGGACAACGCAGGTTCTTACGTTCCTAACTCTACGCACAGTCGCAAACTGCGTTTAAGAACTTCTTTGGCGGGAGACAATCTGGTTGTTGACCTGAACATGCGAGCTGTTCCTTATGCCGTGAACTCTGAAAAACTAAATGGCAAGGATGAAAATGACTTCATTCAGACAAATCCCGCAGCCCAAGTCACCCAGTCCCTGCTCGAGTCTTTTTTTTCCAGCTTAACGTCGGCAACTGGAGAAACCGTGCGCTGGAATGGAAGTGCGTTTGAAACTTACGATTCGCAGGACGGTTCTTCTTTGCACAATAACTCTGTGCCCGGCAGTGCGATCGCGGATCTGCCGTGGTCAAAAATCACTTCGATTCCCACACCGGTCGGCCAGCTTTCCGGATTAACCTGTGTGAACGGAAAGATTCTGAAGATGATCTCAGGAACTTGGGCCTGCGGCGACGAGTCCGGCGTCGGTGTTGAAAATGATCCCACTGTGCAAAACTTCGCAAAAGCGTCGGTCGGGACCGGCCTGCGCGTGAATGGTTCAAACAACCTTGAAGTAGATTCCGGAACTACTGCCGGCAAAATCGTTCAACTGGATGGCAGCGGAAAGATCAGTGCCTCGGTTCTTCCCCCGTTCGGAGTCAGCAATTTAGACTTTGCAGGAGCTATGGCCGTCAATAGTGGTGTGATCGTTTCTAATGGCACAAACTTCTACAACAAAGCCTGTGCCGCCGATCAGGTCTTGAGTTGGACGGTTGCAAATGGCTGGATCTGCTCGTCCGTAAGTACTCTGGTGACCGCCGCCGGGGGATTGAGCGGGAATACGCCGATATCTACAACAGCCACTATTTCCACAACTCAAAGTGTGACTGCGGGTTCTGGTGTGTTTTCACTGGTGCGAATTTATGATGGCATAGGAAAATATGCTTCCATCGCTGCCCCCTCTGCGGGCTTCAGCAATGACTATGTCCTTAAACTTCCTGTCGACAAAGGAGCTGCGGGACAGATGCTTAAGATCTCTGGTGTCAGCGGCGCCAATGTTGAACTGACCTGGGCAGATTCTGGAACGGTGACTAATGTCAGCTCAGCAAATACAGATATCACCGTCGCCAATGGTTCAACGACCCCGACGCTGACTTTGAATGCAGGAACCACAGGCGGCGTTGCGGACGCCAATAAAATTGCCAAAATGAACGCCAGCGGTCTTTTGCCCACCGCGATGATTCCCAGTTTAGACGTCGCAAAACTGACATCTGGAATTTTGCCGATCGCTCGGGGTGGTACAAATTCCACAACGGCGCTGAACAACAATCGAATCATGATTTCAAATTCAGGATCGATCGTTGAACACACGGCGCTCTCAGCTAACAAAGTGCTTGTTACTAATGCCACCGGACTTCCCGCAGCCGCCACGGTGACGGATACTGAGCTTGGATATCTCTCTGGTGTCACCGCCAACATTCAAACGCAACTTGCCGCCAAAATCTCGGGCACCGGATGGGGCACCAACAGTGTTATCACCGCAGACAGTTCCGGCGTCTTAACAGCTCTTGGGGGTTCGACGACGGGATCGCATTTGCAGTGGACCGTCACAGGCCCCGCTTGGACGACAGCCACTTTTCCTGCGACAACGACGATCAATCAATTGCTGTACTCATCGGGAACTAACGTCGTGACAGGCTTAGCCACAGCGAACAGTTCCGTGCTGACGACAAATGGTTCTGGTGTCCCGACCTGGAGTGCTTTGTCGAATGATACGTTTACTCAGTACGCGCGCCTTGCGGGACGTTCCGGGGGACAAACGCTGAGCGGTGGAACCGCTGCTTCGGAAAATTTAACTTTGGATTCCACGTCGCATGCCACGAAGGGCCCCATTATTCTGAACGGCTCGGGCGGAAGCGTCGGCATCGGGGTGACTTCGCCAGCCTCTAAACTTGACGTCGCCGGCCCGGCTGGAGTGACAAGTTTTATCGGCACAACGCCTTTGGGTGTGACACTGCGAGGACCGACATCCACCAATGATTTTTCGGGAATCGATTTCCGTGCCAATACCAGCACGGCCCCCTTGGCAAGAATTGGTGTGCTGTTCTCGGGTGCAGGTTCTTATATGCACTTTGGAACCTCCAACAACTATGCTTCTGGCATTACCAAAGCAGCGTTGACTGTCGACCCTGCTGGGCGCGTCGGTGTCAGCACGACCGCACCCACGGCGCCTCTGCAAGTAACAAGTGGAAGCTACGCTGCTCCGGCGACCTCGGGAACCACCCAGAGTGGGGCGTTTTTAAGATTGTCCGCCATCGGCACTACCACATTGGATTTTGGCTATGCCGGCACGGGCGGAGCCTGGATTCAAAATGCCATGTCGACCGATCTTTCTTCGAACTATCCCCTGTTTTTAAACCCTAACGGCGGTAACGTCGCTGTCGGAAAACTTGCGGCGACCTATGCTTTCAATGTCGATGGGGATATTCACACCACCACTTGCTATCGCGCCGGGGTCGGCGTCGTCGGCGGAACTTGTGCTTCAGATGAACGCTTAAAAACAGACATCCAGCCTTTTAAATTGGGCCTTGAGGCTTTGCAGGGAATCGCTCCCAAATACTATCGCTATAACGGTCTTGGCGGTCAGCCCTCTAGCGAAAATCTTGAACTTGGCGTGATCGCCCAGGATGTCGAAAAAACCGCCCCCGAATTGGTCACGAAGAAGTTCGTCAAGCTTCATTCCGAAGACCTCGATGAAACCGAGATCAAAATCGTGAATTACAACGGTCTGATTTATCTGGTCATTAACTCGGTCAAAGAACTTTATGACAAAGTCTTAGGAACGAATGCGCGAGTCAAAGTCCTGGAACAAGAAAATGCCGCCAAGACAAAAGAAATCGAAGAACTCAAAGCCCGCCTTGAGCGGATTGAGAATTCACTGAGCGAAAGATAATTGGAATTTGCCTTTTAAAGAAAAGGATATCGGTACGATGAAACCAGTTCGACAAATATCACACTTGCCGTTTCCAGAATTTGATGAGCGTGGTCAAGGCATCGTACAGCTTTTAATGGCCTTCGGCCTGCTTGGCTTTCTGGCGACGGTGTCAGCCTCGGTCGTCGTAAATCAACAGCGCGAGTTCCAATTTCTGGAACAAAAAGCGAACTCTTTGGATCTTAAAAATCAGTTGATGTTAACATTTCAAAATCCTGATCTTTGCACCTGTCAGCTCAATCCCGATTTGACCGTGGACAATTGGAACGACGCCAATCTGCGCTTCAATGCCAACCGAGAAGATGGCAGCGAGTCTTTAAATCTGCGACGCATTCGAGCGGGTTGCAGTCCCACTGACGGAATCATCGTTCGGGAGAATCAAGTGCTCTCTTCGGGGCTCATCATCGACAAAGTGCAAGTGACTGATCTGCGTCCCACAAGTTATGTGGATCTTGCCGGAAATAAGCTTGAGTGGATGGCGAAGCTCACGGTGTCTTTTAAACCCGAATCCAGCCGACGGGCTTTGAAGCCGATCTCGTTTGAATTTCCCGTCCAAGTCGACACGTCAAAGCCTAAAGTGGCCCGCACTGTCAGCAGCTGTGTTTCTGCGAACGCCAGCGTGGTTGGGTATGTCGTTCAGATCTCGACACTGAATCAATATATGCCGGCCTCCTCGCCGGCGATCAGCTGTCCCGAAGTAGCCAATGGACCTCACTACTTTTTTGCTAATACCGCCTGCTCGCGGTGGTGCCGACAGGATTGTTCCGCCGAGATGTCAGCCAGTGGCGCTTGCCGCGCCACCAATGCCGGGCCCGAATATCCGATGTTTCGTTTCACCACGGGGGTCTTGTCAGAGTGCAACGCTGTCAGCGGCCCCCCCTCAATTCGTTGTACGTGTTTTAAATAAGGGAACATATGAAAGAACTTTTTCTTTTAATCGCATTTCTAGGACTGACTGCCTGCTCAATGGAAGCACACATCTTTAGCGGCGACTCGCAAACTTTTGCGCTGGAACCTCGTCTGACACCGGATTTAGTTGTCGCGGAAATTGCGACAAGTCATTCCGGCAAATATCAAGTGCAAGCTGCTTTTGGAGAGATCACAGAAAATAAAAGTCTGGCGAATGACTACGAAATACAGGCCGTTTTTTACCAATAGAATCAAAGGGGGAACAATGAAGAAAAAAATCCTATTACTTGCCTTGATCAATTTATTAACCACAGGAGTCGCTCTCGCGCAAGGCGACGGCCCATGCCAAGAAGATGTAAAAAAGCTCTGTCCCGACGTCCAACCTGGAGATGGCCGGATAAAAAAATGTCTTAAAGACAATCGAGAAAATTTATCGCAAGCCTGTAAAGAAAAAATCATTCAAGCAATGAAAAAGAAAAAAGGTGTGGGGTAAGATGAACTTGCAAAAATGGAGAGGCTGCGCCCTCTCCGTTCTTATTCTGAATTTTTTGATGGTGGGTTTCACCAACTGCTCTTCCGGCGGCTTCACCACCGTCATGGAAAGCCCACCCTCTTCTGGGGGCAAGGACCCGGTCCCGGAACAACCGGTGACAGATGATGAAAATCCTCCCGCAGATAGTGGCAGTGAGCCAGTACCACCGTCTGAAAACGCATTCTATGTGCAACCTTCCGCGACGATTTGTGATGTCGCCAAAGCCGGGCTTTATGGTCTTTTCTGCGCCATCAAACCCAGTCGCATCGATCCCTCCGCCCGTGATATTTATGGTACGGGAACACTTGCCGATCAGCGGTTTGGCTTTGGTTATCACGCCATCGGCTTTCCGCCCACGGGGACTGAAATTCAAGGAACCTATCTTCATTTTGTGGGCTCTTACGGACGTCCCTACAATCCTTGGACAGCTAAGTTTGACAATGACATTTTACTGGAAGAGGGCATGAAGAAAGGCTTCATCGTCGTGCAACTTGCCTATGATAATCGTTTTATGGTCAATGAAGATGTCTGCATGACCTACAAAAATTTTAATAACTGTGCGGGTCTTCTGCGCAAAGAAAAAATCACGGGGCAGGATGTTTTTCCCTACGCCGACACACCACTTGCCGATAGCATTGAACAGCGTCTTCGTAAATTAAGCGCCCATCTGATTTCTGCAAATGTCTTTTTGCCAATTCCCTTAACCAAGGCCGGTGCCATCAACTATTCCGCATTGAACATCGGTGGCCATTCGCAAGGTTCAGGCCATGCTTACTTTATTGCTTTATGGGTGCAAGTCCGTCGCGCCTGTTTTCTGGGCGGCCCCTACGACATCGCCGACTTGGTTTCCCCTGTCGCGCCGATCGCCGACTGGTTCACAGAAAGAGCCCACCCGGCAACCCCCATCACCAATATGAAGGCCGCTTTGTCTATCGACGATAGTGCCTACAGCAACTTCATCACCAGCTTTCAATACATGGGCCTGGTTAAAAACACCCATTGGGTCGAAGTCTCAGGGGCCCCCTATCGCGACCGCGAAGGCACCGAAATCAACGGCCACGGCGCTATTATCCAAGACCCCCGCTTTGAGTCCGTGCGCGCGAATGCTTGTTTTAATTAATCACCACTCCATCAAACTTCACGTAAGAAACACCTTGAGTGTAGACGCGAGTTTCGAATAAATGCGTATCTCTTCCCGCCGTCGAAAAGGACAAAGAGAAAGCCCCATAGATATAAGGCCCTGGAAATTCTTTGCGACGAATTTCTTTTCGCGCCAGCACTTCGCCTGTCGTCGCATCCCGAATATCAATGACGACGACCACCAGATTGTCCGCGCTGTTGTTATCCACTAAAAGATAAAAATCGGCGCGGCTTTTTCCCGCCAAAGTCGCATAAGGTCCATAGGCAAGGTATCCCGAACGCGGACTTGAAGCGGTGTTTGCCGACCAGCCATTGCCATCAGCATAACCCAACTGATGCTGAAAAACACCTGTCCCCTCGCCTTCAAAGACAATCTTCTCCGAAGGCGCAGGCGGTGGCGGCTCGACAGGTGTTGGACTTGGCGAAGGTGTCGGTATCACACTGGCTGGGGAACTAAAAATCACTCCGTCAATATTCAGATACGAAACACCATGACTGTAGGTGCGAGCTTCAAGCAGATGGTTTTCCCGCCCTTGTAAAGAGACTGGAACAGAGAACTTCTGATATTGGCGGGGCGCCAAAAACTCTTTTCGAGTGATGTCTTTTTTTCCCAGAATCTGCCCCGCCGTCGCATCATGCACATCGAGAGAAGCGACCACCGCGTTGTCAGCACTGTTATTATCGACCATCAAATAAAAATCCACCGAGCTCACTGTTGCCGGAAAAGATTTGTAGGGACCATAACTGAGATAACCCTTCCGCGGATTGGAGGCCGTATTCACAGCCCATCCCAAACCATCCAGATAGCCGATCTGATGATTTAATTCCGTTTCTGCTTGAAAGGTGGTTTGCGAACCTGCACTGCCACCGGAAGAAGGCGGTCCGCCAGAACCAGAACCGGTATTGGTACCGCCGCCCGAGATATCAACACCCAGAAAACGAATGCGCGTCAGTTCATTTAAAGAAGGAATGTCTTGAAGAGGCGTTCCATTCCACTCCAACTTATAGAGTCCATAAGGATACCAATCGCCTGTATCGGTATAGTAGCTCACGCCCAAATAAATTTCCGCACCATCTTTAAACAGATGCGCGTATTGAAGATGACATCCTATGGGCCCCGGCAGCGAATTTTCGATAAAGGCTTTGTTCGCCAAGGTCTGCCACGTCACTGACTGCGCATAGAGATTCGCAGTTCGAGTCAAAAGAAACGGCCATCGCTGCCCCTGGGTACACGCCAGACTGACCGTTGGCGTTTCAATCAATTGATAGTTGTAAGAGCCCTCACTCAAAATAGAGGCATAACCCGCACCAATACAACCAGGCACCGCTCCCTGACAATGGCTGGCCTTAAACAACGGTCCCCGCGAAAGATCTGCGTCCGTCGTCACCCACGTCGAAAAATCTTGGGTCTTCGCCATCCCTCGATATCCCATTCCATCTTTAAACCCATGGAAGGTGACATAAAACCACCCATTGGAACGACTCACGATTTGCGGAGTTCCCTCTTCACTTGTCGTGGTTGGACAGGCTCCGGAACTTCTGCAGATCTGCGACCAAAGATCCTGACTTTTCACAACGGGATTACGCGAACTGGCTTGCCAACTGCCCATTGGATCTGCGGCGTTGCGCGTGTATAAACAAAGATCCCAGCGTCTTTTGAGGGAAAGACACTGGCCTAGATAGTACCAGGTTTTTTCCGCAGCCTCGTAATAGATCGAGCCATCCACGTGCGCGCACATCGAAGACTGGTTGCCCGGATCGGCGACCACCTGTCTTTGCGACCACGTGATTCCTTTGTCGTAAGAGGCGTATAAAACAGAAGCAATGCGCGTCCCGCAAGTGGAGTTTGAAGTATGATACTGACTGCGAACCACGGCATACCAAACGCCGTCTTTTACAAAAACTTTTGAGGGATCCCCATCTGCGAATTCAGAGTTCGAACTAAAAACCGTCTTTCTGTAGGGCCGAAAGTAAGCCTCCCCCTTCCACAAGTTATCCAACGTGGGCGCGGCCGAAGAAGCCATGCTCCGATACGCTTCACTTGCAGAGTCGGCACTCTCGAAAGAAGTTGAATCCATCGAACTCTGACCACAGTTCTGAAAAGACATCGTCAAACCAGCAATGGCCAAAAATAACAAAGATATTCTCATGATGATCCCCTTCCTGAATTTATCGGCTCACCTTAAATCCAGAATAAGAGAACTCTTGAGAATTCTGAGTCGCCCAAAGCGACACAGAGGTCGACCCGCTTGGCGACCTATCGCATGTTGAAGAGTTCCTGATGGAAGCGACTATCGATGGCTTCTCCTGCCGTCGCAAAATCTGCTTTCAATGCATTCCCAAGTCCCACGGGACCACAGAACCAGAAGCTCGACTCCCGCCAGTTTTTTACGAGTTCGCGGATTTTTTCGCCAGTCAGACGATCACCCCGGACATCAACGAAGATATGCAGGTGAACCCCGGCCGCTTTTGCATCAGCCGTCAGCTTGGCCAGGGCACTTTCGTCTGCCTGGCCCGTTGAGTGAAACAGATAAATGGTTTGAGGAAAAGAAGCTTTGTTTTCAGCAAGAAATTTCATCCGTGCGACAAAGGGGGTGATGCCGATGCCTCCCCCAATCCACACTTGCGTAGAGCGATCGTCATCGAAAGTAAAGCAGCCATAGGGGCCCTCTATCCGCATCTTTTGTCCGACATGAAGTGCCTCCTTGAGGCTTGCCGTGTAGTCACCCAACTCTTTCACGATGAAAGTAATCTTGGCGTCGCTCTCTCGCCACGAGGAGGCTATCGTAAACGGGTGTGCACCTTCAGCCGCATCCGAGGTCACAAAAGCAAATTGGCCAGGTTGATGCCCCCTCCATCCCTGAAGATCTTTGATACCAACTTCGAGTGTATTGACGCCTGGATAATATTCGATGTGCTCGATGATTCCGTGCCCTTGGCGACTGAAGCCGATTTTTTTGAAGAGCGAAAGAACGGCGGCAACGACACCTCCCATTAAAAGCGGCAACAGGATTAGACCCACGGGCGAAGTCCAATACGAAAATTTCGTCAGGATAACAGTATGAAAAACGAGGCCAAGATAGACGAGAGCAAAGAGGCGATGGGTTTTATAAAACGACCGATAAGAGATCTTTTTTACGAGCGCAATCAGGATGAGGATCAGCGTTCCATAAAACATCCATTCACCGATAGACTCTGCCAAACCACGATACCCGGAAAACCATTGTTCGATCTGATTCGCGGCTTCGGGGCGAGGACCTCTTTGACGACGCTCAAGGAGTCCGAGAGCCACCGCCCACTTCGGTGCTTTGCTCATAAACCAGTGGAAGACACTGATCACGGCGACGCTTATTCCTAGCCACTTGTGAAAGCGATACATCTTATCAAGACCGCCGAACCAAGCTTCAGCAAACTTCGGCCGTGCCGCCAGCAGCATGGCCAAACTCATCCAGCCCATCGCAAGAGCACCACTATATTGAACTAACAGATTTCTTAGGGGAATGAATTCGTTGGTGGTGAAAACGCCAGGTTCAACCATGAGCCAAGCGGTACTTAGAACAAGAAGGCTCAACCACCATGCTATTTTAATACTTTTCATCGGCATCCTCTCAGCACAGATGCATTATTGCACCCCGCAATGATAGTGCCGCCCCTTAATCCATGTCCATGCAAAAGAGGTGGAAGTATTCAGCGTGATTGAAGCCCAATTCAATCCAGCATTCGCCCGTTATTTTATTTACATTGATATTGGTTTGCTATTTAGAAAAACTAGAATCGCGATAAAAAATGGTGCAGTCGGCAGGACTCGAACCTGCAACCCCTTGGTTCGAAGCCAAGTGCTCTATCCATTGAACTACGACTGCAATGGTGTCTAACAGTATCAAGCAAGAACCGAAAAAAGCAAGCAGTCTGCTTTTAGT